>DASUWS010000082.1:0-42686 GCA_036378295.1 Ktedonobacterales bacterium | reverse complement strand
TTCTATGCCTGGGAGCCACCGTGCCTCTCGCTTGGCAAGCGCCAGCCGCTCGATGGCGTAGAACTGGCGCGCTGCCGGGCGGATGGCGTGGATGTGGTGCGCCGGGCAACGGGCGGATTCGCGATTCTGCATACCGATGAGCTCACCTACAGCATTACCACGCGCCCGGACGATCCACGCGCCGACGGTGCTATTCTGGACGCCTATCGCAAGCTGAGCCAGGGACTTCTCGCGGGGCTGCGGCTGCTCGGCGCCTTGCCTGAGATGAATCCTGTCGTGCCAGGCGGCGTCCACAATGCCAGCGCGGCCTGCTTCGAGGTCCCCTCGGCGTATGAGATCGTCGTAGGGCATCAGAAGCTGATTGGCAGCGCCCAGGCACGACCTCACGGGCGTGTCTTGCAGCACGGATCGCTCCCGCTCGTCGGCGATATTACCCGTGTCGTGCGCTACCTGGCGTATGAGCGCGAGGAGGAGCGCATAGCATTGGAGGCGCATCTGCGCGACCGAGCCACCACCTTGAGCGATGCGCTGGGGCGCGCCGTCAGCTATGATGAGGCAGCAGAGGCAATGGCGAGAGGATTCGCCGACGCGCTGAACCTGACCCTGGAGCCAGGCAAGCCATCAGCGGCTGAGATGGCCACGGCGCGCGAGCGTTTGGCCGAGAAGATCGTCGAATAGCATAGCGTTAGCGCATGTACCCTACCAATTCCTTTGGAAACAGTGGAAGCGCAGGCATGCGTCATTTTCTATGTGATTGGGTCGCCAGTACCATTGACAGGGATTGCTATCGCGCAGTTGGATATCGTGCCCGTACGGCATCATCCAGAGATGAGAGAGAGTGAGACATGGGCGAGAAGTTGCGTGTTGGGGTTATCTTTGGCGGGCGCTCCGGCGAACACGAGGTCTCCATCGCCTCGGCATCCTCCGTTTTGAATGCGCTCGACCCGGAGAAATACGAAGTCATCCCCATTGGCATTACCCACGAGGGTCACTGGCTGGCGGGTGTCGATCCACAGCCGCTGCTGCAGGGCGCGACGATGGAAGACGCGGTACAGAGCGGCCTGGCAACCGCCGTTACGATGACCGGCGACCCCACCAGCAATGGACTCGTGCCCGTCGAAAGCCCAGACGACGACCCGGAGGCAGGTGGACAGCACCCGCAACGCCCGCTTGATATCATCATCCCGGTGTTGCACGGCCCGTACGGCGAGGATGGCACGCTCCAGGGACTGTTGGAGATGGCTGATGTCGCCTATGCTGGCTGCGGCGTCCTGGGCGCGGCACTCGGCATGGATAAAGACACATCGAAGATGGTCTTTCGCTCCGCTGGCCTGCCCATCGTGGACTGGCTGACCATCCGCCGCGCCGAATTTGAGCGCGACCCGCAGGCGGTCTGCACCCGCATCGCAGAGCGCTTCCCCGGAGCCGTCTTCGTCAAGCCAGCGAACATGGGGTCGAGCGTGGGCGTTGGCAAGGCCCACAACGCCGAGGAGCTACCAGGTGTCATCGCCGAGGCGCTCGCCTATGACCGCAAAGCGATTGTCGAGCCAGCGATCAACTGCCGCGAGCTCGAATGTGGCGTATTGGGCAACGACGAGCCGATCGCCAGCATCGTCGGCGAGATCGTGCCAAGCAACGAATTCTACGACTACCGGGCCAAGTACATCGACAATGCTTCGCGGCTCTATATTCCCGCGGACATCCCGCCGGAGACGATGGATGTGCTCCGCAAATTGGCGGTGGACGCTTTCCTCGCGCTCGACCTCTCTGGTCTGGCGCGAGTGGACTTCTTCCTCGATAGAGACTCCGGCCAGGTCTATCTGAACGAGGTCAACACGATGCCCGGCTTCACCCAGATCAGCATGTATCCGAAGCTGTGGGAGGCGAGCGGCATCCCGTATCCGCAACTGCTCGACCGTCTGATTCAGCTTGGCCTGGAGCGCCACGCGGAGAAGCGGCGCAATCGCACCAGCTATTCGCCGGACGCGTGAGTTTGTGGTCAGGCGCGCACAATACGACAACGGCGCGCCCGTTTCAGTCCGGTTGCCCTTGTCAAAGCAGAAAACATGTTCTACATTGACTGGCAAAGATAGCGAGTTGGTGAGCCGGAGAGCGGCGCCACGCTGTCCCGTGGGATGCGGGATGGTGGGGACGCCGTTCTTTTGTGGGATGGCCCTCTCCCCCTACCCCCTCCCCGACGCGGGGAGGGGCCCTGAGGCGACGGCTGTGGCCTCCGGTTCTGGTTCCGGCTCCCTCTTTAGGGGAAGGGCCGGGGGTGGGGGATGCGGCGCGCATCACGCGCTTTGACGCTACAATACAATAGCCATAGCCGACAATGGGCGAACAGCAGAGCGCGGGAAAGAAAGCAGGGTTTCTGTGCATCGGGATGCGATACTGCGTGAGGCGGAGACGTTCGCACGAGAGGTGTTGACGGGCGAGAGCAGCGGCCACGACTGGTGGCATATCGCGCGGGTGCGGGCGGTGGCGCGTACCATCGCGGCGGCTGAGGATGCCGATAGCTTCATCTGTGAGCTGGCCGCGCTGCTGCACGACATCGCCGATCCCAAGATCGCGGGCGACTGGCAGACCGGACTCGCCCGGGTTCGCGCGTGGCTGGAGGCGCATGACGTGCCCCCTGAGGAGCGTGAGCATGTGCTGGAAATCATCGCCAGCATCTCGTTCGCGGGGGGATCGAAGCCCGCGCCGCGCACGCTGGAAGGGCGCGTCGTCCAGGACGCCGACCGGCTCGACGCTATCGGCGCCATCGGCATCGCCCGCGCATTCGCCTATGGCGGCGCTCATGGGCGCGTCTTGTACGACCCGGCGATTGCGCCACGCGAGCGCATGACCGCTGAGGAGTACCGCAGCCACGCCACGCCGACCATCAACCACTTCTATGAGAAGCTGTTCCTGCTAAAAGAGCGCATGAATACCGGCTACGCCCGGCAATTAGCAGAGCACCGGCACCAGGTGATGCGGGACTTTCTCGACGAGTTTTTCGCTGAATGGGACGGCACCCGGTAAAGAGGGTGTCGAAAGCTGTGCCGATGTGGCACACTAAGCGAGAAACGCCCTCCTGCCAACCGATCCAATGTCGGATCGGTCATGTCATTGCTGAACGCTGAATGAGGTATGTTATGGCCCGCGCCACGCGAACCCCAACCACCATCGTCCGCCTGGACGCTGAACCGCTCGATATCCCGCTCGACGAGCCGTTCACCATCTCCACTGGCCACGTCAACGCTGCCCGCAACGTGCTGGTGCGTGTCACGCTGGCCGATGGCACGATTGGCCTCGGCGAAGCCGCGCCCTTCCCACCCAGTGGCGGTGAGACCCAGGAGACCGCACTAGCAGCGGTTCACGGCATGGCCACGCTGGTTGAAGGACACGACGCGACCTCGTGGCGTCCGCTGGCGGAATCACTCCTGGCGAGCTTCGAGCATCAGACGACAGCGCGCGCCGGGGTAGAGGCCGCCCTGCTGGATGCGCTCACGCGCTCGTGGGGCATTCCGCTCTTCCAGTTTTTTGGCGGCGTCGAATCGAAGGTGGAAACCGATATCAGCATCCCCATCGTCTCGCCTGGGCGAGTCGCGGAACTGGCACGCCAGCATACGCAGCGAGGCGCGGCGACACTCAAGCTGAAGGTCGGCGCGAACGTGGATGACGACACCGACCGGGTGCTCGCGCTGGTCGAGGCCGCTCCAGATTGCGACCTGATTCTCGATGGCAATCAGGGATACACGCCCTCGGAGGCGCTCGAACTAGTGCGCGCGCTCGCTGAGGAGGATGTCGAGCCAATTCTCTTCGAGCAGCCAGTCCACCGCCACGACCTCGAAGGAATGCGCTTTGTGACCGAGCGAGCGGGCATCCCGGTTGCCGCTGACGAGAGCGTGCAGACCGCGGCGGATGCCCTGCGGATCGCGCGGATGGGCGCGGCGAACGTGATCAATATCAAGTTGATGAAGGCTGGCATCGTCGAGGCGCTCGACATCGCGGCGATCTGTCGCGCGGCACACATCGACCTGATGATTGGCGCAATGATCGAATCGCGGCTGGGCATCGCCACCTCGGCCCATTTCGTCGCGGGGCTGGGCGGCTTCCACTACATCGACCTGGATACCGCCATGCTGCTCACCGAGGATCCCTTTACAGGGGGATTCGACCAGACCGGGGTGACGATGCGGCTCGACCGCACACAGCCCGGACATGGCGTACGGATGCGCGGCACAACCGAATAGGGCCGTTCATTCCACGCCCCGTCGCGATCGCTCCCCATGCGGACGACGGACGCACCAGGCACGGCGAGTCGAGGCAGAGACGCGCGGGTATTGGAGAGAGACGAAGCCGCTGGCCTGGAAAATGCGACGCCTCTGGCGGGAGTTGAGACACTCGTGGAGGAAGAAGAGGAGGCTGCATTCATGGAAGGATCGGAACCAACTGTCAACCCCGTGAATCCAGGTGTAGCATCAGAGACGATATACGACGATGAGAATACCGCTCCTGAAGTGCTCGCTGAGTCGTCACAGGCGTACACGAAGTCTACGCCACCCGAAGTAGCCGCTGAACGTACCGGAAGGCGTCGCGGGCTGACCTCGTCCTCGACCCAGGATATCGGCAACCAGTTGACCTGGGTGCCAGGGGTTGCGCTGGGCGCGCTCATCGTCGGCGTTGCCGTATGGTCCACGCTGCGCGCCATACGTCGTGGTCGCCGCAGAGCCTCCGAGGCGGCTGAGTCCGCGCGTCTCTCCGCCGAAGAGCTGGGAGCCAGCCTGCGTGAATCTATGCGCGACGCGGGCAACTCAGCGGTCGAGCTGGCGCGGACCCTGCGGGCGAGCGCGCAGGAGGTAGCGGCCAATCCACGCGAGAGCGCCACAGATGCGTTCAGCAGGTTTGCCGATATGCCGGCGCGCTATCGCTGGTTCCGGCGCGGCGTGCGCGTTGGCATGCAGGTGGGACGGCTGCGCAGACGGTAATGTCTATTACGTCTGGGTGGTTGGTCTTCTTCCCCAGGCGCTTCTGGCTCCCCTCCCCGACGCGGGGAGGGGCAGGGGGAGAGGGTAAACCGCCAAGCACCACGCACAGCTACGACCAGACGCCACGATCAAACACACAAAAATCCGGGGAGGCCCAATGGCTTCCCCGGATGGTCTCTCGGCGCTTATTGAGAGAGCGCTCAGGGATACGAGACGAAGATGGTCTTGGTCTCGCTGAACTCCTCGACCGCTTTCCACCCCAATTCACGGTGGCCGTTGCCGCTCTGCTTCGTGCCCCCGAAGGGCATGTGCGGCTCAGCACCCGTCGTGCCCGCGTTGATATAAACCAGACCAGCGTTGATATCGCGCATCGCACGGAAGACCGTCCGTGAGTTTTCCGAGAAGATGGCGCACGAGAGGCCATACATCGTGGAGTTCGCGACGGCGATCGCCTCATCGTAGTCTTTCACGGGCAGAATCGAGACAAACGGCCCAAAGACCTCTTCCTGGGCGATGCGCATATCCTTCGTCGCATGGGTGAAGATAGTCGGCGCGTAGAATGCCCCCTCGGCCAACGCGCCCTCAGTCAGCGGCTGGCCCCCCGTCAGCAGCGTCGCGCCCTCGGCCTTCCCAATCTCGGTATACTCGTGGACCGCACCCACGCGACCCCGGTTGACCAGCGGCCCCATATCCGTCTCTGGCAGCAGTCCATCGCCCACCCGCAGCTTCTGGGCGGCAGCCGCCAGCTTCTCGGCGAAGGCATCCGCGACGGCGTGATGGACGATGACGCGGCTGGTGGCCGTACACCGCTGGCCGGTCGTGCCGAAGCCCGCCCAGGCCACGGCGGCAACCGCCTCGTCCAGATTGGCGTCGTCCATCACGATAACCGCGTTCTTGCCGCCCAGCTCCAGACTGACCCGGCGCAGGTCGCGCCCACACAGCTCGGCGACGTGTTTGCCAACCTCGGTTGAGCCGGTCAGCGAGATCATCGCGACGCGCGGATCGGTCACAAGAGCATTGCCGAGCGAGCCGCCCGGCCCAGTGACAAAGTTCAGCACACCAGCCGGGAGACCAGCCTCGATCAGTATCTCGACCAGATTCGCCGCGGAGAGGGGCGTATCGCTTGCTGGTTTGAGCACGACCGTATTGCCCGCGAGCAGCGCCGGAAAGGTCTTCCACGCGGGAATGGCCATCGGGAAGTTCCACGGAGTGATGATGCCGATGACGCCCAAAGGCTGGCGGATGGTCATGTTCATCTTATCAGGAATGGCCGAAGGCACGACGAAGCCCTCAGCGCGCCGCCCCTCACCAGCGATGAACTTGCCGACGTCTATTGCCGTCTGCAGATCCCCCTGCGTCTCTTTGAATGGCTTCCCCATCTCGCGCGTCATCTGGCGGGCCAACTCGTCGCGCCGCTGCTCCAGCAGCAACGCCGCGCGCAGGATGATCTCGCCGCGCTGAGGTGCTGGCATCTTTCGCCAGGCAGGCAGCGCCTTCTCGGCAGCGGCTATGGCCGCATCGATATCGGCTCCCGTCGAGCGCTGAAAACGCGCGACCACTTCGCTGGTGCGCGCGGGATTTGTGTCGTCAAACACCTCACCAGATGCGCCGGGTCGCCACTCACCGCCGATGTAGTTGAGGTAGGTGCGGGGGTTCTGCACATCCTGTGTGTCTGTATTGCCGGCTGATGTCGTCGTCGTCATCGTCTCTTCACTCTCCATTGTGCTGCTGAGTTGCGCGCTGCCACACGCCAAAGCGCCCGCGGCACGTTCGATGGCCCGTGCGCGGGCATACACCGACAGTATAGCACGCGGATGGCGCTATTATGGTATGCTCGCTTGTAGCAAGAAAGTTGCCCCCCAGGAGGCTGCAATGTGGCGCACATGGCCAGGCTTTACGTGCCCGGAAGTGGCGGCCGTCCTCCTGGGTGGCACGATGGTAGGGCTGCTGGCGCCGCTGATCGTCCATGATGCTGGCCCCAATGCTGGCATGCGCTTCGTCGCCGCTGGACTGCTGGCGATGCTCCTGCTGCCTCCGCTGCTCAGTATGCTTCGTCGTCGTGTTGGTCCAGAGCCGAATACCCTTGCGAATATCGTGACCCTGAGCCGACTCGTCGCCGGATGTGTGCTGGCTGCATTCGTGGTCTCCGGCGCTCGCGACCGCATGCGGCTCCCCGCCGTACTGATCTGGCTGCTCGTTGTGCTCGCTGCCACAGTGACCGACTGGGTAGACGGCCCGCTCGCCCGCCGGGAAGGAGCGACGCGATTTGGCGCCGTGCTCGACATCGAATCCGACTCGTGGCTGACGCTCTGGTGCGCCGGAGCCGCCGTTGCGCTGGGCGGTCTACCCTGGATGTGCCTGCTCCCGCCGCTCGCGCGCTACATGCACCCGCTGCTCGACCTGCGCTCCGGTAAGCTGCCTGCCGGTGGTGGTCCGTGGTGGAGTCGGGTGACGGGTGTAGCGCAGATGGCCATGCTGTTAGCGGCGATTGCTCCAGTCGCCGGGGAGGTACGTGACGCCGTTCTCGCAGCGATAGTCTGGCCCGTGAGCCTCGCGCAGATGGCAACGGTACTGGCGCTGCTGGCGCTACGACGAGAGTAGCCGTTCCTTTGCCGCGAATTGGGGGAATCAGCTTGCGCGCGGGAAACACCCTATGTTATACTAGTTCGGTGCGCGGCGTTCGGGCGGAAATGAGTGGAGTGTACCGGCCCAGTCGCCAGGAGTGCCCCTGCATGCAGGGCCGGAGTAAGATCACCATGAAGAAGTATAAGCTCAAGACGCATAAGGCAACGGTCAAGCGCGTTCGCATGACGGGCGGCGGCAAGTTCATGCACCTCAAAGGCGCACGCACCAAGTATCGCCGCAAGAAGGATCCGACGCGCAATCGCTCGCTGAGCCAGCCCTCGGTTCTCTCGCAGGGCGACACGCGTAAGATGACACGATTGCTGCCATATCACTAAATCTGGCAGGCAGTATGCTGTCCGGTTCGCGACCGGGAGCCGAGGTGGAGAAGAGCAATGCCACGAGTAAAGCGGGGCGTGACCGCCCGCAAGAAGCACAAGAAAGTCTTGCAGCGTACCGAGGGACACTGGGGCGCGCGTCATCGCCTTATTAAGACAGCGCGCGAGTCCATGTTCCACTCGCTGCAATATGCCTATCGTGACCGGCGCAACCGCAAGCGTGATATGCGGGCGCTCTGGATCACGCGCATCAACGCGGGCGCGAAGCTGTATGGCATGAGCTACCGCGATCTGATTCACGGTCTGAAGCTGGCAAATGTGTCGGTTGACCGTAAGATCATGGCTGACATGGCCGTTCGTGACCTCAAGGGGTTTGGCGCGCTCGTCGAAGCGGCGCGCACTGGCTTGAGCCAGAAGGCCACGGCCTGAGCCGAATCCCGGACTCTTCCCGATAACAGGCGCCGCGTGACATTCGCTGTCCGTGAGGCGTCTGTTCGTCTTTGTGTGCTGGTAGCGTTGATAGGATGCAGGGTATTCGCCATGATTAGCAGCCCGTCGAACAAGCGTGTGCAGGAGCTACACGCGCTCCATACGGCCAGGGGGCGCGAGGCGGCTGAAGCCTTTCTCATCGAAGGGCCCCATCTGCTCGAAGCCGCGTTCGATGCGCACGTCTCGCCGCTGCTCATCCTCTACGATCCCGCCGCCCTTGAGAGAACGGCACAGGGGCGACGCACGCTTGGACGGATCGCAGAGGCACAGGCACATGGCATCGAGGCGCTCGAAGCATCGGGAGCAGCCATCGAGCGTGCCAGCGACACACGCACCCCACAGGGAGTCGTGGCGTCGGTCGCGCTCTCCGACATCACGGCGGATAAAGTGCGGGCGCGGCGGCGAGGGCGCAATCGTCCGCTGCTCGTCGTGCTCGACGCGATCACCGATCCCGGCAACCTGGGCACGATTCTTCGCTCGGCGCTCGCGGCGGATGCTGACGAGGTGTTGATCGCGCCGGGATGTGTCGATCCACTCTCACCCAAGGTGATGCGGGCCGGGGCGGGCGCGCATTTCTATCTGCCCGTCCGCACGAATCTGGGCTGGGATGAAATCACCGCGTGGCTGCGCGGCGCGCC
This sequence comes from Ktedonobacterales bacterium, assembly GCA_036378295.1. GTDB lineage: Bacteria > Chloroflexota > Ktedonobacteria > Ktedonobacterales > JADMIN01 > DAHUXT01. The sequence goes on along the minus strand of DASUWS010000082.1, from coordinate 33,626 downwards.
GGCGGTGCGTCAGACCCTCCTGGCGGAGGCCGAGGGGAACCGGCCGTATGACAGCTTCGACCTCACGGTGCGTACCGCGCTCGTCATCTGCAACGAAGCGCACGGCGCATCGCCCGAAGCGGCGCGACTCTCCAAGCTGCGCGTCAGCATTCCCATGTGGAACAAAGTGGAGTCGCTGAATGCAGCGGTGGCCGGAAGTGTGATACTCTTTGAAGCAGCACGCCAGCGCCGCGCCCGCGAGGCAGAGAAGGCTCAGGCAGCGAGTGCAGGCGAGTTGGACGACGAGTAGTGGTAATCCTGGTTGCGGGATTAGCCGAGGCCTTCAGGCTACGGCATACAGCATCCGGCGTACTCGAACAGATCATAGGACAATCGAAGAGAGAGGCGACGACGGAGAGAGTAAGCGGAGACGACGAATAGGGAGCCAGGGTCGGCGACTGAGAGCCCCGGCACGCGCGAATCCGGCTGAAGTTCACTCCTGAGCAGGCGGTTGAAGTACGGTGCACCCGCATCGTATGGGTAGGCCGCCCGGTAGCCCTCCGTTATCGGGGTCGTAAAGACGAGCGCTCAGCATTGCGGCGCTCAAGGTGGGTGGTACCACGGAGTACACGGCAACTTCGTCCCTGGATGAAGCTGCCGTTTTTTTTATGGTTTGGAGACCTCTCCCCTGTCTCTCCCCCAATATCGGGAGGGGGCGCAGCTCGGGGCGGAATCCTGATCCTGATGGGACACAGGGAGACAATCGGGAAGTAATCGGGAAGCAATCAGGGAGGCAATGTCGATGACCAATCCAGAGCCTGAAGAGGTACGCCAGCTTGCGGCGATGCGCGATCGGGCACGCGAAGAGTTGGAGCGCCTCGATACCTCCGAGGCGTTAGAAGACTGGCGCACGCGCTACCTTGGACGCGAGCGCGGCGAGCTCACAGCCGTGCTCAAAGGGCTGGGCAAGCTGCCCGGCGAGCAGCGCAAGATCGTGGGCCAGGCCGCCAACAGTGTGAAAGTGGAGCTGGAAGCGCTGCTCGAGGCGCGACGGCAGACGGTACAGGCGCGGGAGCGCGCGGCGGCGCTGGAAAGCGAGCGCGTGGATGTGACGCTTCCCGGCGCGGCGATACCCGTCGGGCACATCCACCCCATCTCGCAGGTGATGCGCGATATCGCCCGCACGATGAAAGCGATGGGCTTCCAGCAGTACGATGGACCTGAGGTCGAGACCGATTATTACAACTTCCAGGCGCTCAACCTGCCGCTCGACCATCCCGCCCGCGACATGCAGGATACGTTCTGGATCGCGCCGGGACAGATTCTGCTCCGCACGCAGACATCGCCAAATCAGGTGCGCATCATGGAAAGCATGCGCCCGCCTGTGCGCGCCTACGTCATGGGCAAGGTCTATCGTAACGAAGCAATAGACGCCAGCCACGAGGCCGTCTTCCATCAGGTTGAGGGTCTTCTGATCGACGAGACTTGCACGATGGCTGACCTGCGCGGTGTGCTCGAACGCTTCGCCCGTGAGATGTTCGGCGGCGAGCGCAAGATACGCTTCCGCCCCAGCTACTTCCCGTTCACCGAGCCAAGTGCCGAATTCGACGTGGACTGCATGACCTGCAAAGGCACGGGCTGCCGCGTCTGCAAGTATTCCGGCTGGCTGGAAATGGGCGGCTCCGGCATGGTGGACCCGCGGGTACTGCGCGGCGTTGGCTACGATCCAACGGTGTATCGCGGTTTTGCCTTCGGCCTGGGCATCGAGCGGATCGCCATGTTGCGCTGGGATATTGACGATATCCGCCTGCTCATGGGCAACGACCTGCGCTTCCTGCGCCAGCTTACGTAGTGGCGGGAGGTTCATCCATGTATCTGCGTATCGCCCTACTGGGCTATGGCAATGTCGGGCGCGCCCTGATAGCGATGCTTGCCGACAAAGCTGAGGTATTGCGCGAGCGGCATGGCCTGGCGATCGGCGTCGCGGGCATGATGACCCGCAGCGCTGGCGGCTGGGTAGCAGAGCGGGCGATCAGTCCGGCGGACGCGCTGGCAGCGGGCTGGCCCAGGGGCGGGCTTCCAACTGGAGCGGAGGCGTTCACAGGCGATAGTCTCGCCTTCGCGACAACCGCGCCAGCCGACGTGCTGGTGGAGTTGACAACGCTGAACGCCGCGACTGGCCAGCCTGCGCTCGATCACGTTCGGGCCGCGCTGCGCTCCGGAAAATCGGTCGTGACGGCAAACAAAGGTCCCATCGCGCACGCCTACCGCGAGCTACGGGCGCTGGCTGTTCAGCAGGGCGTCTCGCTGCGCTTCGAGTCTACGGTGATGGACGGCACGCCAATCTTCAATATGGCCGCCGCCGCGTTGCCCGCAACCACCATCGCTGGCTTCCGTGGCCTGCTCAACAGCACCAGCAACTACGTGCTGAGCCGGATGGCGCAGGGCGAGACACTGGAAGAGGCGGTACAGGGCGCGCAACAACTGGGCATCGCCGAGGCAAACCCGGCAAATGACCTGGATGGCTGGGATGCGGCCGTCAAGGCGACCGTGCTGGCGAATGTGCTGCTCGATGCCGATCTGCGCCCTGCTGACGTCCGGCGCGATGGTCTCGGCGCGGAGGCGATGCGCCAGGCACAGCAGGCGCTGCTCCCGGGGCAGACGCTCAAACAGGTGGCCGAGGCTGAACGCGCGGGCGATACCGTGACGGCGCGCGTCCGGCTGGAAGCACTGGGGCCGGGCGATGTGCTGGCGCATCTCTCCGGGATGGAGGCTGGACTCATCATACATACCGACACGATGGGCGACCTGACGATCATCGAGGGCGAGGGCGGTCCCGGCCAGACGGCGCATGGTGTCATGGCTGATCTCGTCGCCATCGCGACCACCATGGCGGCGGCCCGTGCCACTACTCGTCAATAATGTGAAGAGAGAGCAGGCAACGATATGCGCGTACCCTACAACTGGCTCAAAGACTATGTAAATATCACGCTTTCCCCCGAGGAGCTAGCGGAGCGGCTGACCATGGCGGGTCTGGAAGTTGACCGCGTCGAGTATCCCTGGCCCGGCATCGTCACGGGCCAGATTACCTGGCTCGAACGCGTCAAAGGCTCCGACCACCTGAGCGCGACCCGTGTTACCGATGGCACACAGGAATATAGCGTCGTCTGCGGCGCGTCCAATATCAAGCTGCACGATAAGGTGCCACTGGCACGACTCGGCGCGCGCGTCGGTGATATCGTCATCGCCGAAAAGACAGCCATGGGCGTCCGCTCGCAGGGAATGCTCTGCTCGCCACGCGAGCTTGGGCTGAGCGACGACCATAGCGGTATCTATATCCTGCCGAAAGATACGCCGCTCGGCATGCCGCTGGGCAAGCTGCTGGGCGACGCGGTCATTGATCTCGATATCAAGGCCCATCGTGGTGATCTGTTCAGTGTGGTCGGCGTGGCGCGCGAAGTGGCGGCCTTCACAGGCGAGACGCTGCGCATGCCTGAAACCGTCGTGAAGGAGAAGGGAAAAGCCGCCGACAAGCTGATGAAGCTCGATGTGCGCGACCCCGACCTCTGCCCGCGCTATACGGCGCGCGTCGTCCGCGATGTGAAGCTTGGCCCGTCGCCCCAGTGGATGGCCGACCGCCTGCTCGCGGCGGGTATGCGGCCAATCAACAACGTCGTGGACATCGCCAACTATGTCATGCTGGAGCTTGGGCAGCCCTTGCACACCTTCGACTATGACAAAGTGGCCGACCATACGATCATTGTCCGGCGCGCGGAGCCAGGCGAGCAACTGACCACACTCGACGGTGTGACCCGCACCCTGACCAGCGACATGCTCCTGATCACCGATCCTGCCGGGCCAACGGTCATCGCCGGAATCTTCGGCGGCTCGCGGGTTGAGGTATCGGAGGAGACGACGAATGTGCTGCTGGAAGCAGCGCACTTCGCTCCGGCGAATATCCGCCGCACCAGCCAGGCGCTCGGCCTGCGCACGGAATCATCCGGACGCTTCGAAAAGAATCCCGATATCAATCTTACCGCCGTGGCGATTGACCGCGCGGCGCGGCTGCTCATAGAGCTTGCGGGCGCCACAGTCGCGCCGGGGCAGGTGGATTTCTACCCGGAGCCAGTGACTCCGCGTGAGATACCGTTCGCGGTGAGCCAGGTGGAGTGGCTGACGGGCATGCAGGTGACGCCGACCGAGGTGGAGGACGTGCTGCGGGCGCTGGGGTTCGGCGTTACTGAGGAGTCAGGCGATTCGAGCGACATCCATCTGCTCGTCACGGTGCCGACGCGGCGTCACGACGTGGAGGAGAGCGCCGACCTCGTGGAGGAGGTCGCCCGCATCGTCGGCTTCGAACGCATCCCCAGCACGATTCCATCTGGCCCGCTCCCCACGCCGCATCACGATCTCTGGTACGAGCGCGAAGACAAGCTGCGCGATGTGCTGGTGGGCGCTGGCCTGACGGAAATCGTCAGCTATCCACTGACGAGTCGCGAGCGCATGGCACGATTGCTGCGTGGTGTTCTGCCCGGCGAGGAGCAACTCCTGGGCGCGCCGGTTGCCACGCCCGAATTACCCGCATCCAGCGAGGGCACCTCGGACTCACGCAAGGCCGAGCGCCGCCAGCTTGCCGCGCTTGCCGAGCGATTGCCCGCGATTACCCTGGCCAATCCGGCGAGTACCGAGATGGAGGCACTGCGGCTGACCTTGATGTCGAACCTGCTCGAGACGATCAGCGAGAACAGCAAGCACGAAATGGCGGGACTCTGGTTCTTTGAGCTTGGGCGGCGCTATCTCTCAACCGATGCGCTCCGCACAGGCAGCGGGCTGCCCCAGGAGCGCCCCACACTCGGCATCGCCGCATCTGGCCCCGCGGCAACCGCATGGACCGGTGAGACGCATGTGGCCGACTTCTTCATGATCAAAGGCATCGTTGAGCTTCTGCTCTCGACGCTCAAAGTCAGAGACTATCGCTTCGTACCCGGCACGCATCCTACGTTCCACCCTGGCCGCTGTGCCGTTCTGGAGCTGGGCGTTCCCACCGGAGGGCCACAAGACGAGACCATTGCGCCAGACAGGTTGTCCGTTGCGCCATCATCAGACGCGCTGGTGTGGGTCGCGGCTGCTATGCTCGGCGAGGTTCATCCTGAGGTAGCGGAGCGATTCGATCTGACAGCGCGCACGTGTCTGGTGGAGATGGATCTGGAGCGCCTCTATCTGGCTGTGCCAGAGGTGGTGCTCAACCAGCCGATTCCGCGCTACCCGGCGGCGCAGCGTGACCTGGCGGTCGTCGTCGACGCGACGGTACCAGCCGCGCTCGTGCTCGACACGATCACAGCGGCCGGAGGTACCTTACTGCGCAGCGCTGTACTTTTCGACGTGTATACTGGAGAGGGCATCCCAGACGGCAAGAAGAGCCTGGCATACGCGCTCACCTTCCAGTCTTCGGAGCGGACGCTGACCGATCAGGAGGTCGAGCGGGCGCATGCCAGCATCGTGAAGGCATTGGGCAGTCAGTTCGGCGCGGAGCTACGCTCGTGACGCCCACCGTGCCAGTTCCACGTAGCGCAAGGAGAGACCGCATGCAGCATGATCATGACGATGAAGAGTCGCAACGAGACTCACACATGCGCACTCACCTGTTTAACAGACAGGTGGTCACTATAGGAGGCGGAACGGGGCCGTTTGCGGTACTTTCCAGCCTCAAACGCTATCAGTGCGGCATTACTGCCATCGTCACGATGTCGGATAGCGGCGGAAGCTCACGCCGTTTGATGGACGAGTTCGGCCAGCTTCCCTTTGGCGATCTGCGCCAGGCTCTGGTTGCCCTGTCACGTAATGGCGCGCTATGGCGCGATGTCTTTACCTTCCGATTTCAGCCCGGCCACGGCAAGCCGCACGGCGGCGAAACCACGCCTGAGCCGGAAGGGGTGCTGGGGACACTCCGCAGCGCCGAAGATGACTCCAGCAAGCTCCAGCGGGTGGCGGAGGCGGCAGGTGTTACCGGGCACAGCCTCGGCAATCTGATCATCTCAGCTCTGCAGGAGATCAACAGCGGCAATCTGCTCTGGGCCATCCGCGATGCGCAACGGCTGCTCGGCACGGCAGGCGACGTGCTGCCGGTAACGCTCGATCACGCGACGCTCTGCGCGGAGCTGGATGACTCAACGGTCATCTGTGGCGAGACAGACATCGACACGCGCGGCGAGAAGAACCCCGGACCTCTCCCCGAGATTCGCCGTGTGTTCCTGCAGGAGGCGGTAAAGCCCTGCGAGGAGGCGATTCATGTCATCCGCCGGGCCGACACGATCGTGATTGGCCCAGGCGATCTCTATACGAGCATCCTGCCGAATCTGTTGGTGGATGGTGTCGCTGATGCCATTCGCGCGTCAGAGGCTGAGGTCGTCTACGTCTGCAATCTGATGACCAAGCATGGCGAGACGGATCGTTTCCGCGCCTCGGACTTTGTACGGGAGATTCACCGGTATCTCGATGGCCGGATTGACCGCGTCATCTTGCACGATGGATCTTTCCCCGAAGACTTGCTAGCCCCCTACGCTACCAAGCAGCAATATCCCGTCGAGCCGGACATTTCTGAGGTGCGCAAGCTCGTGCCAGAGGTGATTGTCGAGCCGGTCGTAGCGATCTACGGCGGCTCGCTGGTGCGCCATGATGCCCGCCGCCTGGTGCGCGCTATCTTTGCCCCGCCGTCCGTCGTGCTGTAGCTGGCGGCCAATCTCCAACCCCCTCTCCCCCTGCGCATGTCCTGCCTGGGGGGAGAGGGCTGGCGGCTGAAGCCGCGCCTAAGGGACCTCGCTTGCTTCGCTGCGCTCGGCCACGAAGTCCGCCTGCGCGGACATCCCGACAGCTTACAGCACGACGCTGGTAATGCCGAAGATGCCGTCGGCCTCGTGGATGCGTTCCAGCGCGTCATCTGGCACGGGGCCATCCAGCGAGAGCACCATGAGCGCCTCGCCGCCAGCCTGCCGTGTGCGCCCGCCAGCGATCCCGGCGACGGGGCCAACGTCCATATGCGAGATGTTGACGCCCGCCTCGCCCAGAATCGTGCCCACGCGCCCCACCATGCCTGGCCGGTCGAGGTTACGCGCGAACAGGATATGCCCGACTGGCGCGAAGTCGGTGGCGTAGCGATCCACCCGCACGATACGCTCCTCGCCCCAGGTGATCGTCGCGGATAACACACTCGACGGCGTCTCCGGGCCATCGGCGGCCACACGCAGCGTCACGAGATTCGAGTACTGCTCCGCCGTCGTCGAGCGACTTTCCACGATTTCCAGTCCCCAATCGCGCGCCATGACGGGCGCGTTGACCAGATTGACATGCGCCTCCGAGACCGATTCGAGCAGCCCCTTCACCAGCGCGGCCAACAGCGGGCGCGTATCGTACTGGGCAATCTCACCACTGACGCTCAGCTCAGCGTGGCGCAGCGGCCCCGGATGCAGCTGCGTATACAGGCGCCCAAGCTTCTCGACCAGATCAACCCACGGCTGCAATTGACGCATCGTCTCTGGCAGAATCATCGGGGCATTGACGGCGGAACGCGCGGCGCCGCCTTGCAGGATCTCCTCGATCTGCTCCACGACATCCACCGCGACGCTGATCTGAGCCTCTTCGGTTGACGCGCCGAGATGCGGTGTCGCGACCACATGCGGATGCTCGATGAGCGCGCGAATGGTGGGGTTGTCTCCTGGCGGCTCTTTGGTATAAACATCCAGCGCTGCTCCGGCGATGGTGCCAGATTCCAGCGCGGCCAGCAGCGCCGCCTCATCGACAATGCCGCCACGAGCGCAGTTGATGATGCGTGCTGTCGGCTTCATCTGCGACAACTCCTCAGCGCCGATAAGGCCGCGAGTCGCGCCGGTCAGCGCTGTGTGAATCGTCACGAAATCGGATTGGGCAAGCAGGTCATCGAGCGGTACCAGCTCGGCATTCAGCTTGCGTGCCGTCTCTGGTGAGGCATAGGGATCAGAAGCCAGCAGGCGCATGCCCAGGCCGGCATCGCCCACGCTCCGCGCGACCTCCGCGCCAACCTTGCCCAGCCCGATGATGCCAAGCGTCTTGCCGCGTACTTCCGTCCCGACGAAGCGCGAACGCTCCCACCGTCCCTCGCGCAGTGACGCGCTGGCAGCGGGGATGTGGCGGGTGAGCGAGAGCAGCAGGGCAACGGTATGTTCAGCAGCGGCAGCGATATTGCCGGTCGGCGAATTGACGACGATGATACCACGCCGGGTCGCCGCCTCGACGTCAATATTGTCCACGCCTACCCCTGCCCGCGCGATGACCCGCAGACGCGTGCCTGCGGCAATGACTGCGGCGGTGACGCGTGTCTCGCTGCGCACAACCAGGGCATCGTAATCCGGTATGGCGGCCGTCAACTCGGCAGCGCTCAACCCATGCCGGGCATCGGTGACCGCGAAGCGATGGAGCAGATCCATGCCCTCGCTGGCGATGGGATCGGCGACAAGGATATGTGGGCGGTCGGTATCTGCCGGTGATTCAGGCTCGCCGCTCTCCGTCACGGTGGACATGAGCGGTTGGTCCTGTGGCTCAGGTGTCACGAAATTCTCCTCAAACGAAACCAGATTGGGTTGGCGATTATCAGGTTGGTCATGGTCATGAACACGAACCGACGTGTTCCAGGGTGCTGCCCCTCTCCCTGGGTAGAGAGAGGGTGAGACCATCTGGTTCCCTCTCTCCTTGGAGGGGAAAACGGGGTGGAGACAAGCGTCGCACGCCGAATGCCGGATTACGCGCCCGCAGCACCGGTCGGCACCTGATGCCCAAGCGCCACCAGTTGCCGCTCCAGCGCATCCATACAGCCGGTCAGGTCGGCCTCGGTGAAGTACCCCAGATGGCCGATACGAATGATCTTGCCTTCCAGATGCTCCTGCCCTCCGGCGATCACCACGCCTTCCTGCTCACGCAGCGCCTTCGTCAGCGCTTTGCCATCAATTCCCTCCGGCAAGCGAATCGCTGTGACGGTGTTAGACGCGTACTTTGGGTCGGCGAAGAGCTGTAGTCCCATCGCCTGGGCACGCTCGCGTACCAGCTTGCCAGCGGCCGCATGGCGAGCAAAGATGGCTTCGCGTCCCTCCGCGCGCATCATCGGCAGCGAGACATCCAGCCCATAATAGATGCTGACGGGAGGCGTGTAGGGTGTCTGGCCCTTCTCCAGCGATTTTCGTGTCATGCGGAAATCCCAGTAGAACCGGGGCGTAGTGACCTGCTCGGTGGCTGCCCAGGCACGCTCGCTCGCGCCAACCATCATCAAGCCAGGAGGAACCATCCAGCCTTTTTGCGATCCAGTGAAGACAACATCGAGATCCCACTCGTCCATCTGGAGGTCAATGCAGCCCAGCGAGCTAACCGCGTCTACCACAATGAGCGCGTCTTTGTGTTGCTGGCGAATTACACGGGCCAACGCCTGGATGTCGTTGGTAATGCCTGTCGAGGTCTCGTTGTGCGTCAGCAGCACCCCGCGCACGTTGGGAAGCGCCGCGAGTGCCTGCGCCACCGCCTCGGGGTCGGCGGCGCGCCCCCATTCCACTTCGAGACGAGTGACCTGCATGCCGAAGGCCGTCGCGATCTTGGCGAGGCGGTTGCCAAACGCGCCACATGTGACCGAGAGCACGACATCGCCGGGGGAAAAGCTATTGACGACGGCAGCCTCCATCGCGCCGGATCCTGAAGCAGGGAACCCAAGCACTGGCTGCGTGGTCTGGAAAAAGTGCTGAAGCTGTTCAGTGACACGCGCGATCATGGCGGCGAACTCCGGGCCGCGATGATTGATCATGGGGCGTGCCATCGCCTCGGCGACCGCTGGTGGAATCGGTGTAGGGCCAGGAATGCGCAAATTCTGTTGCATGCGGGCAAGCCTCTCCTCGTCAGAACGGGCTCGGACCAAATAGCCGGATTACACGGCCCGCAGGCGTTGCGTGCCCTCTGTAGATGATGCCGCACTGCATCGCTTCGGCTCCGGGTATATCAGAGCACTGTATACACTTCTGTATACACCAAGTGTATACCTCAAGGATAGCAACGACGCGGGAAATGTGTCAATTCGGTGGGGCCAGATAGGAACTGCGGACGCAACACCCATAGGCTGCTCGATACTCGCCTGACGCGACTACCCGCAAAATCCCCTGATGAAATCGTAGTACACAACCTGTAGGTGTATAATGAGTCGTTGAGGCGTCCCTGGCGTCGTACCGCGAGGCTTTCAGGTGTTCGTCTGCCGGCACGATGGCGCGGGGCAGTTCGCGAGCGACGATGCGGGGTATACAAGCCGATTGGAGTGGGAGCAGATTAACCATGAGTGGACATACAAATCGCAACCGCCGTAACGGCGGAAATTCCCGATCACGCCACGGGCCACAACGCCAGCGCGGACCGGACGGACGAGCCAACGAGCCAACGATCCAGCCCAAGAACGGGACTCCACTCCCCACGGAGCGGCAATCCCTAAGCGATGAGAAGAACATCCCGAAGAGCAGCGGACGTCCTACAGGCGCGCCGCCACCAACGCCGCCAGCGCCGCCCACGACACCTCCAGAAGCGGGGATTCTTGGTAAGTCCGCCACCAGCGAAGAGCGAGCGTACGATGACATGCCAGCGGCTGCCGCAGAAGAGCAGGAAACGAGCGCCCCGCGTGGTAAGACGCCATTTGTTCCCGCCTCACGGGCTGGGCATGCCTACATCCCGGCCAGCGGGCAACGCCACGGACTGAACGGGCAAAACGGGCAAAACGGGCAAAACGGCCATTACATCGCGAATGGCCGTACCCCTGTGGAACGCCGCACAGAACCGCCCGCATCCGCGAGCGAGTACGACGATTCCGATGGGGATAGCACCGTGCCGATTCCAAGCACGTGGCGTACCGAGCGGCTGAACGGTGGCGTCGACACGACCCCACGCGAAGTGGCCCGTCCGGAGTCTCGCGGCGAGATAGGTCCGCTGGTTGATTCACTTCACGAGCTCTTTGCGCAGGATCGGCAGATGGCCAGTCGCGGCGACAGCATACGCTGTGGCATTTGCTATCTGCACTTCCCACTGAGCGCGCTGGAATATCGCGAGGCTGAAGGCTTCTATGTCTGCGACGGGTGCAAGCGAGCGCTGGGCCATCATCAGGTGATGATGCTCCGCCGCCAGCAAACGCAACAGGGAGGGTGAGTCCTGGGCAACTTGCCGTATCATTCGAATTCATGCCATGCCATTCCGACCGGGGGCTGTGCGCGCGCGAAGGTCTATGATACAATAGACTGCTAGTGGTGCGCGCTGTTCTCAACGGCGCGTCCTGCGGCTGCATCGCGCCATATCCGCCCAGATAGGGTGTAGCGCGATGCCCAGGGAAATCTGGCGTGCCTGATCGCCTTGCGCGCTGTGAAGTCGCGGCGGTCGGGCACGTACGTTGATGTTCAGCAGATGTTCGCTGAGGCTCGCACGAGCGGCGCGAGACACCTCGCAGGCTATGCGATTGCCGTGCGATGACGAGGATGAGGAGAAGCGTGTGGGCGCACTACCGAAGAAACGCCAGACAAATTCGCGCCAGGGCCACCGGCGCCAGCATCACAAAATCAAGATTCCGCAACTGAAGATCTGTCCGCAGTGCAAGCAGGCGCGACTCTCGCACCATGTCTGCCCAAACTGTGGCACCTATCGTGGTCGGCAGGTGCTTCCGGTGCGCGAGCGCCGCACCGCAGCGGAATGAGTCGCATAGTCCCTCGTGAAGGCGGAGGAATTGAGTGAGCCAGCGCATCGCGTTTGTATTCCCCGGTCAGGGAAGCCAGACAGTTGGCATGGGCGCGGATATCTATCAGGCATCGCCTGCCGCGCGTTCGGTCTTCGATACAGCCGATGATGCGCTGGGATTCTCGCTCTCATCACTTTGTTTTCAAGGGCCAGAGACCGCCCTGCGCGAAACCATCAACACCCAGCCCGCCATCGTCGCGACGAGTCTGGCGCTGCTGGCAGCCTTGCAGGAAGCCGCAGGCGCGGATACTGCCAGCGCGCGGGCGTTGGAAGGTCCACTCCAGCCGCTCTTCGTGGCGGGGCATAGCGTCGGCGAATATTCCGCGGTCGCGGCGGCTCGCGCATTGAGCGTGGCGGATACCCTGCAGCTGGTGCGTGAGCGTGGTCGTCTGATGCACCAGGAGGGCCTGCGCATTCCCAGCGGAATGGCAGCAGTCCTTGGCATGGATTCTGAAACATTAACAGCTATCTGTGTCGAGGCGACGAGTCAGGCGCGAGCCGCGCTCTCACCGGAAGAGCAAGCGGTGCATCCAGGGGCGGGACGTGTCGTCGTGGCCAACGATAATGCGCCCGGCCAGATCGTGATCTCAGGCGCGCTGCCTGCCCTGGAAATCGCGATGGAGCATGCGCGCTCGGGCGGCGCGAAGCGGGTGGTCCCGCTGGCCGTGAGCGGCGCGTTCCACTCTCCTGTGATGGCTCCGGCGGCTGAGGCGCTTGCCACAGCGGTTGCGGCAGCCCCATTGGCGGCTCCGAGCGTGCCCATCGTCGCCAACATCACCGCGGTACCAATCACCACCGATACGCAATTACGCGAGGAACTGGCACAACAGATTGTCTCTCCGGTACAATGGACGCGGACAGTAGAATATCTTGCCAATCATGGCATAGAGACGTTCGTTGAAATTGGAGCCGGCCAGGTGCTCGCGGGGCTGATAAAGCGTATCGCCAAGGGTAAGACAACCCTCTCGGTTGGCTCCGCTGCGGATGTCGCTCCTGTCGTGGAGCGGTTGCTCGCCTGATGAGCATTGTTCGGTTACGCAGAAGGGAGGCGTTGTCATGACCGCGGCGCAGAATGGTTTACCAGATGGCCAGGTCAATGCGCGGCAGGTGGAGACGCCTCCATTGGCTGACTCAACCTATGCTGCCCAGAATCTTGGCTCGATACGAATCGCCCGAAGGGTATTGCGGACGGTCATCGAAGAAGCCGCCTTGAGCGTGCCGGGCGTAGCGCGTCTCGCAATGAATGTCAGCCAGTGGCCGCATCTGATCGGCCGGTCGCTGCCGCTGCATGGCGTTGCGCTGGTCGTGCACGAAGATATCGTCTCGATTGATCTCTATCTCATCGCGGAGCCAGATGTGAACCTTGTTGGGGTCGGTGAAGCCGTCCAGGAGGCCGTGGGCCAGGCGGTCGATCACATTCTTGGGATGCGTGCGAGCGAGATCAACGTCTATATTCAAGATGTAGCATAGAGCCATGCGCACAACACTTCGCCGTCAGGCTCGCATCACAGCATTACAGACACTCTACGAGTACGATACCGCGCACCACGACGTGGATGCTGTGTTACAGCGTCACGCGGAGGAGCGGCATCTCGCACCACGTGTAGCCGAGTATGCTGGCGAACTGGCACATGGCGTGCTCGCTCATCTCGATGAAATTGACAACACCATTCAGGAAGTGGCTCCTGAATGGCCGATCGCGCAAATGGCGCGTATCGATAAGAATATCCTGAGGCTTGCAATCTACGAGATTCTGTACAATAATTCTGTGCCAGCGAAAGCCGCGATCAACGAAGCCGTGGAGCTTGCCAAAACCTTTGGAAGCGACACGTCGAGCCGATTTGTGAACGGCGTGCTAGGCACAATTTTCAACCGTACTCAAGGATTATCAGGATTGTCGGCATCAGGTGCCGGAAGTGAGGTCAGGTAATGGCGTCAATGTCCAAAGAAGAGATCATGGCAAAGCTCAAGCCCGTGATCGCGGAGCAGCTCGGCGTAGACGAGGGCGAGGTGACTGATACAGCCTCGTTTACCGAGGATCTCAACGCTGACTCGCTCGATCTGGTCGAGTTGATCATGTCGCTGGAAGAGCAGTTCGGCCTTCAGATCAGCGACGAAGACGCCGAGAAACTCACCACGGTTGGCGAAGCCGTAGACTACATCTACGAGCACACCAGCTAACCTCGACCCTCTGAGGTGGTTCGGCGCAATATGCCAGGAGACGTGACGCCATTCGGCTGAGCACGTCTCTTTTCGTTCCCTTCTTTCTGGCAGGCGCTCATCCCCGCTATGTCTTCGAGTAGCCGCACCGCGCGCTGACCCTCGCCACGACATCCTCATCCCACAAAACACACCCTCCACTCGTCCAGAACAGCGGCAGTGACGATACCCCAATAGTACTGGAGTCACATCATCTCATTCTCCCTGTAACTCTTGAGCTTATCAGCGCAACATGCCAGCGTCAGTACGCGCAATGACACGCTCACAGTAGGAGCAATTGCGCGCCTGTTTTCATCCAAAATGCGTAGAGTGCAGTCAGAGAAAGAGTACTGGAGGGAATTGTGCTCGCCAAAGCAGCGCTCGCAGTCAAGAGCAAAGTAGCAATCGCGGTCTTGGGTGTTCTGGTCGCTGGTACGGGTGGTACGGCGGCGCTGGCCGCTACGGGACATCTGCCGAGTCTCCCAACACAGGCCAACGCGACTCCATCCTCACACAGCCAGCAGGATAACGCTAACCATGGTCATACCGTCAGTATCGAGGGCACACTGAAGGCGTATAATGCTTCAGGCAAGACGATCAGCGTCCAGCCGAACAATGAAACCTCATCCACCACGATTGCGGTCAATTCGGACACGCGTGTGAATGGGGTCAATGCGACAAAGTTGAGCGATCTGAGCGCTAATATCGGCCACAAGGTTCAGGTGCAGGCTACGAAGCCAGACAAGGGCTCGCTCATCGCGTGGAAGATCACTGTGGAAGGTGACGGCGCAACAGGAGACCATGGCCAGCCAGGTGACACCCAGCACGATATCGTGGGCACAATTAGCAGTGTGACCGCGACCGGCTTTGTGGTCAAGACGGCAACTGGCGATCAGGTCACGGTCGTCGTCAATACCAAGACTGCATTCTCCGGAGCAGCCAGCACGCTGGCATCGGTCAAGACGGGCATGCGTGTCGAGATTCACGGCACTACCCAGTCTAACGGCTCGTTCCTGGCGGATACCGTCCGTGTCGTCACCGCGGGTCAGGATACTGGCCAGAGCGGCGATCATAGTGGCAGTGGCAGTAGTCACTAGCCCGGATCAGGCGAGCGAAATAACATTTGGGTTCCACGCTGAATGACGGCTGGACCAGGGGAGCGATAGGTGGGCGATCTTCCGCAACGGCACGAGGCGACTTCGCCCAACCGCTTTGTCTCATATGCCGAGCGGATGGGGACGACTTGGCCGCCCGCGGCTTCGTTTCCGGAAGTGCTCAAGCGTGCAAAGGCTCACAAGCGGCCCGAGATTGGCATGCTGTATCGTCGCTTCCTGCCCGCTGTCTACCGCTATATGATGGCGCGCGTCGCTGATGTGGCAACCGCCGAAGACTTGACCTCAGAGACATTCGTAGCCATGCTGCGCGGCATTAGCTCGACCCGCGCCGAAGATGAGCTGGGCTTCGCGGCGTGGCTGCTTGGCATCGCGCGTAACCAGGTACTGATGCACTTCAGGCGCGTCAAAGTGCGCCCTGAGGTGGAGCTGCTCCCGCAGCATGAGGATCTTTCGCAGAGCGTCGCTGAGGAGGGTGATCCGTTACTGGTGCTCATGGCGCGAGAAGCCTGGACCGAGACCGCCAGCGCGCTCGACACGCTCTCCGAAGATCAGCGGACGGTCATTCTCTACCGATGTGTGCTTGGCTACTCTACCGACGAGGTAGCGAGCATGATGGCGAAGCGGCCCGGCAATATTCGCGTGTTGCAGTTTCGCGCGCTCTCCACGCTTACCCAACTGCTGGGAGAGGGTACGCCGCAGTCCGAAAGGAGGAGACGCTATGGAGGTCGATGAGGCCAATGAGCGGGCCAATCGCCTCGATGCCCTGCTGAGCGAGCACGTGTCTCCTTCCGCAGACGATGAGATGCTCATGCCATTACTCCGGACCGCAGCCGCGTTTCGCCAATCGGGAAACATCTACCCGCGATCAGAGTTTGTGCGAGACCTCTGGGGGAAGCTTGAGCGCCAGGATGCCGCGATGGCCATACGGCGGCGTCTCTTGAGAGCCAGCGCGATTGCCGCGGCGATTCTGCTGCTGGTCGGGGTGGGGTTCACACTGACCGCGGCTGTGTCGCAAGCCGGGCCAGGCTCTCCCCTGTATGGGTTGCGCAAGTGGGAGCAGGGCGTAGCGATTGGGTTCACCTTTGACCAGCGGTCGCGCGCCCAACAGCGGATTGGGTATGCCCAGGATTCACTTGCCGCTCTGGAAACCGTGATCAAACAGAACGACTATACGACCTATCCCGCCGCACTCAGCAGCTTTTGGGACAACTTTGCGGCAGCACAGAGCGAGGTAAGCAAAGTATCCGCTGGCAGTGAGCGTGATGCGCTCACTGCGCAGATTGAATCACTGCGCACCCGTGCCACGGGCGATCTGTATGGTGCGCTCACCGGGATGCGCTGGAGCGAGCGTCTGGCAACCACGAAGGTGCTCGGCAAACTGGGGAACTCGGTGCCGCATATCCAACGGGTAACCTATGCGCACGCGGCTGATGTCCCTCTCGCTGGCACGCTCGGGAGCACCCCTGGTAACAGCGATGACTTGCTGATTCAGATCCACGGCGAAGGATTCGTCGCGGGTGCGGTTGTCTACATCAACGGGCGGCCAGTGAGCGACGTGCGCCGGGTCTCGCGCAACGACATCCAGGTTGTGCTTCATGGTGTGACGACGCTCGCCCCAGGAACGATTGTTGGGGTCACAAATCCAGACGGCACTGCGGATGAGTTCAGATCAGTGAGTCGTGGCAACGCGTCGTCGCAGGGAATGCCCACGGCAACACCAAACAGCCACGGCGATCATAACGGCGATTCTGGAACCGGGACTCATGGCTGATCGCGCGCGGCGCACGGCTGCCGCTACTCATTCTGTATGGCTGAAGGTACCGCTGCGGCCTGTGGCGTCGTAGCCGTACCTGGTGTATGTGTAGCCCAGAGAGCCGCGCTATCCCATGTTGGGCCGAAGCCGTGCGGCAACGCCTCTGGCTGGATATGGCGCAGTCCCAGCAGCCGCAGATGCTGGCGCACATGGGCACGCGCGATATCCGGGGTATTATTAGTGCGGCTGAGGTGTGCCAGCCAGAGCCAGCGCGGTCCATCATCCAGCACGGTCGCAAGTGCCTGGCTCGTCTGCTCGTTCGAGAGATGGCCAGTGGGGCCAAGGATACGCTGCTTGAGATGCCAGGGGTAAGGACCATTCACGAGCCGGTCGTGATCGTGGTTTGCCTCGATGATGAGCACATGCGCCACGCGCATTGCTTCGAGCATGGGCGCCGTTACCGTGCCCGTATCGGTCGCGATACAGACACGCCAGGCAGCCGAGGCAATCACATAGCCGCATGGAGCGATGGCATCATGAGAGATAGAGAAGCTGGTAATCTCCAGCCCGTCCCATGAGAGGTTGTGACCGACCGGCAACTCGACACGCTCCGGCGGCGGAGCCTCTGGCATGCTACGCTCTGGCTGAGCACAGAGCGCATTGAGCGTGCGTGGGTCAGCAATCAGTGGAATGCCATAGTGACGTGCGAAAACCCTCGCGCCGCTCGCGTGGTCGGCGTGCTCATGTGTGAGCAGGATCGCGCTAATGGACTTCGGCTCGACGTGAGCCTGTTGCAGGCGTCGCTTCAGATCTCGCAATCCGAAGCCGTCATCCACCAGGACCGCCGCCGCGCCATGCTGCACCAGCACGGCATTCCCGCTGCTACCGCTGCCAAGTGAGACGACCCGCACGACACACCACGCTTTCCCCAGATGTTACCGACGCACACCACGTGCCCAGCCCGGAGGCACCGCCAGCACCAGGGCGCGGGACCGCACGAGAGAGGCTACGCTGCAACTATCGTATCCCGCTCCCTGCGAGAACGCAAGTTCCATAGCCTTCCGCGCACCGGCGAGAAGGCCATGCGATTGCCGCGCAGACGCCCCACAGGCGACGCTCATACGTCTTCGTCGTCTCCCGCGGGCTGTTGCACGGAGGTGGCTGGCGCGAGCGCCGCGCCCAGCAGTGTCATCGCGTTCCCACCGAGCGCCAGCGCGAGATCAGCCTCGCTCATCCCCGACACCCGGGCATACTCCAGCATGCGTTGCTGGCCGAGCAATGGATAATCGCTCGCCCACAGAATCTTCTCCGGCCCCGCGATGCGCGCGACAACGGCAAATATCTCCGGCTTGTACAGGTAGAGCGAGGCGGCGGAATCGTACCACACCCGCCCCGCTCCCAGGTGTACCTCCGGCATCAGCTCATAGAAAGGATATCCGCCTCCCCAGTGTGACGCAACGACGCGCAGATCAGGAAACGCAGCCAGGAAGGCCTGTAGCTCCTCAGGAGTGACGTTGCCCTTGCCGGGATAGAGATGGCCTACAGGCTCGCTCGTATGGGTCAGCACGAAGAGGTCGTAGGCGCGCGCCACCTCGGCAATCGGCGCGAGCAACGCGATATCACTCAGCCGATACCCTTGGCCGTGTGGCATAAGCTCGCCAATTCCAGGCATCCCCGCCCGAGCGCAGCGCTCCACCTCGGCCATTGCGCGCGCCCCGGCGAGAGGCTGTGTCGCCGCCAGCCCGATCACACGCCCGGGATAGTTCCGCATGGTCTCGATGACGTAGCTGTTGCATTCCTCGATCAGCCCGGGATCACTCCAGCCAAAGGGGAAAGTCACCGAGCAGTCAACGCCGTCAGCCTCCATGGATGCGACCAGAGCCGTGGCGTCGGCCATGCGGGCACGCGGATTGCCATAGAGTTCGGCGAACCAGGGATCGCGTGCAGCATAACGAGCTCTTGCCGCAATGATCTCTGGCGGAAAGATATGAGTATGAAAATCAACGATCATGAAGGCTGGCTCCTGCGGATGGGGGCATTGGACGGCGAAAGGCAGGCTGCAGCAGTATAGCACGCGCCCATCCGGTACGTTGTTTGCCCGTTTCTGTCTGTGGTCGGGTGCATCTGGCCACATTTCCGAGCCTGATACTATGGTATACTGGTGGAAGCCACTCGCGCCCACTGCCAGGGGACACCGGGGCTTGCTGCCGGTCCATAGTGTACAATACATGCTGAGGGCGTATGGTGCGGTTCTGTCGAAGCGTAGGCAGACTCGCTCTGGATGTGGCTCAGGCAGTCCACATCGCCCGGAAAGAACCCGGACTCGGATTCCGAAAGGAGCCTGACACGTGGATCCTCTGAAGACGACGCACGGCACACCGCACGGATGGGTCCCTGCCGAGCAGCCCGCCCTGGGCGAAGACCCAGAACTCGTCGAAGGTGATGAGCCGACGGAGGAGATGTGCGAGGCGACGATTGTCCGGCTCGATTCCACAGCGCTAGAGGCATTATTCCTGAAGGCGCGCGCGTGATACGCCCGCGTTGCGGCTGTTGCCTCTGGTGATTCGCCACCCTGTGTCTCGCCAGCGCGAACGCGCTGAGTCAAGACTCAGAAAGCGAAAGGTGATACGGTTTCAATGGACGTAATCAAAGTCACACCGCGCGGGTACTGCTATGGCGTGGTGGATGCGATGGAAATTGCGCGAAAGGCAGCGCGGGACGAGTCTCTGCCACGCCCCATATATATAATTGGCCTCATTGTTCACAACCGCTTTGCTGTCGAGGAGCTTAACCGGCTCGGCGTCCACACCCTGGATGGCCCGAATCGGGCGGCAATTCTCGATCAGGTTCCCACAGGCACAGTGATCTTCACTGCGCATGGAGTTTCTCCTCGCGTCAAAGCCCGCGCCCGGGAACGCGGCCTCCACGTCATCGACGCAACCTGCCCCGACGTGACCAAGACGCACAACCTCGTGTTGGATTTCGCGAGCCGTGGCTATCAGATTCTCTACATTGGCAAGAAGGGCCACCCGGAGCCAGAAGGCGTCATGGGCGAAGCGCCCAATGCAGTCTTTCTGGTCGAAACCGAGGCCGATCTCGATACGCTTCCCGAGCGCATCCTGCAGGCTGAGCGCTTGATGGTCACCACCCAGACCACACTCAGCCAGTGGGACACAATGCGACTTGTGGAAGCGATTCGCAGACGTTTCCCATACGCCGAGGTCTACAACGAGATTTGCAAAGCAACCCAGGACCGGCAGGAAGCCGTCGCCCGTATGGCGCGCGGCGCGGATTTGACGATCGTCGTCGGTGATCCACGCAGCAACAATACCAACCGGCTCGTCCAGGTCGCTGAAGAGCTGGCGGGGAGCCCAGCGATACGCATCGAGTCGCTGGCTGACCTTCCGCCAGGAATCCTGGAAGGCAAGCGGCGCGTGGCCATTACCGCTGGCGCATCAACCCCCAGTCAGGTCGCCCGTGAGGTCATTCAGTACGTCCAGAGCCTTGGTGCATCTACCCGGGTGCTGCCAAATTACGAGGGAGAGGAGCAACCACCCCAGCCCGCCAAGACCGAGACAGTGCCCGTAGCGAGGGATGAAGCCTAGCCAGCAGCGACTGGCGTCACTTTCCTCATGCGGGCCATGTGTACGGGGAGCACTTCCCTGTAACACGGTCTGTTTGCTTGGAGGGGCGCCGGTTCACGCCTGACGTGTAATTAGGAGGAGTGGAAGCGCTCGGCACGTATGGTAATCGCCTGTAGCGTGTGCGCATCGGTGGCGCCGATGGCAGGAAAACAGGTGGATTACGTTGCGAGCGCTTTCGGAGGGACCGGCAGTATGAAAAGCCTGAGCGTAATTCTCGCGGATGAACCCCTGAGTTCCTTGCGCGATCTTGCGGGATGGTGGGGCGCGGAGCCGCCAGCCACCGATACCGCGGAAGCGCGCCAGAAGCTCGAGCGCGCGATGCGTGATACCATTGCCGCGCGCTTCGTCTGGGAGCGTCTTGCCGAGGATGAGCGTCGTGTTCTCTTTGCCGTCGCTGGGCCATCCGCGCGCAACTGGTGTCTGGTTGAGAGCATTGCCGAGCGTGCCAATCTCGATCCCGCTCAAGCCGAGTCGGCGCTCAATCGCCTGGTCGAGCGGCATCTGGTCTTTCTAGAATTGGCGAAGGTCCAGGGAACCGAGCTGATCGGCCAGCGCGTCACCTTTTACGGGTACTCCGTGCCACGCAACACACAGGCAGCGATCGAAGAGAAGCGCATCGCCTACGTGCCGACGGAGCTGGTGACCAGTCTCTACAGCAGCGGGCGAGAGATCTTCATTTCCCATGCCGACCGCTCTGACAAAACGATGGACGAGCTACTCATGCCCTATCGCCAGGGCGACCTCGACCAGATTGGCCGCCGCTTCGGGCTGAGCGTGCAGGCATATTATTCGCGCAATGAAGTGCGCGCCGCGATTGCCGAGAATCTGACGCAGGCCGAGGCAGTTCGCTATGCGCTTGCGCGCGTAGATACGCGCTTGCAGGCGACCTACGAGTGGCTGCGGGGCCGGGGTGGTCGCGCCACGTTGAACGCCCTGCGCGCGTACCTGCATGTGCAAGAGTGGGAGCTCTCCGCCGTCATCCACGCCTTCGAGGAGTACGCGCTCACATTCGACACCTTCAGTGAAGGCGAGCGCATCCTGTTCATTCCCAAAGAGACGCTGGAAAATCTGCGCCGCGCGGACGGACGACCACATACGTCCGTCGGTCTGCAGGAGAGCGAGGCGCCTGGCGCGGTGCGGCCAGCCGATACCACGTTCATCTGGGATATCGCGGTGCTGGTGGCAGCCGCCTACGCGCAAGACATCGAGCTGACTCGCTCGGCGACGTTGCCCAAGCGCGCGGCACAGCGATTGACACCTATGCTCCTGGGCGAGCGTGCCCAGCGGAGCGAGCGCGAGGCGCTGGACTACGTGGATCTGATCAAGCAGCAGGCGCACGACCTCGGGCTTGTCGTGGCGGCGCCATCTACCGCACGGCAGCGCAGCCATCTCTCTCCGGGCGAGAAACTCGATTCCTGGGCGCGGCATGACCTGGTGATGCAGGTGCGGCGTCTGTTCAGACGCTGGCCAACAGACCGCTGGTGGACTGACCTGCCCGGGGCCAACTACCACGACTTCCATTCGTTCTATATCGAGATTCCGCTGGCGCGCGAGATGGTGACCCGGCTGCTCAAGCGCTGCCGCCAGGGGGTATGGTACTCGCTCGACTCCTTCCGCGCGACACTGCAGAGCGACGACCCGTACGTGCTGCGCCCATCACAGCGCTGCGCAGGCGAGGCGGGCTTCAAGCTGGCTGAGGAGCTGCGCGCCCATTGGGACGCGACTGACGGCGAGATCATTACCGGGATGTTCCGCTCCACGCTGTACGACCTTGGCATGGTGGCACTTGGCTACAACCGTGAGGTCGTGCCGACGGCCAGCGAGCAGGTCAATCCTGACAGTTTCATGCTGACGGAGCTTGGCGCGGAGGTATTGGCGGGCGAGCAGAGCGCCAGCCAGATGTACTCGTCGCGGGCGCTGGTTGTGCAGCCAAACTTCCAGGTGCTGCTCATGGAGCCGTACATGCCAGCGATCTACTGGCTGGTGCGCTTCGCGTCGCTCGATCAGATGGGCCGTGTCAGCCGATTTACCCTCACGCGCGAGGCATTGCGCCGGGGCATGGCCGACGGCACCTCGATTGACGACGTGTTGCGCTTCCTGCAGACGCATAGCCAGAAATCGCTGCCGCAGAATGTCATCTACACCCTGCGCGACTGGGCACGCCAGAGCCGCGAGGCGCCACTGCCACGCATCATGCTGCTGGAAGTGAGCGACGAAGCGCTGGCGGGAGAGCTTGTCACCTCGCCGAAGCTGCGCGCCTACCGCCTGCGGCGCGTTGGCCCGAAGTCGGTAGCAGTGCCCCCTGAGACGAGTCTGGGCGATCTACACCGGGCGCTGACACGACTCGGCTATGCCCAGAAATTGCGCAGCGGCTTCGAGGAGCTGGTAGCGGCGGCACTGCCCACCCGAAGGCGCTCGCGCCGTGCCGATACCGCCGCGGCACGAGGGGCGTGAGGTCAACCAGTAGCACGCCGCGGCACTATTTCGCGCAGAGAGACCGGGATGGCCCTGTTCCATTCCGGTCTCTTCTCACTATCTGTGCGATGGTAGCGCCTGATCTGATGCTCGACACTCTCGGCACAGCGTGCGGCAACTACTGCACTGCTCCGACTCTTCGCTGGCTGTATTGCCGCATGAAGAAGGCGCCGATCTTGACTGTAAGAACCGCCATCTGCGCCACCGCCAGCGCCACCATCCAGCCAGGACTGCGCGTGACCAGGAGAAAGGCGATAAGCCCCAGAGGAATGGCCAGCGAGCGATATTCATCCTTCTTGACGATGAATGTTGCGCCCAATCCGGCAAGCCCCATCACCAGCGGGATACGATAGACCGTCAATCCTGCCCAGGTGGCGAACATGACGACAATCCCACGCCCACCCCGGAAGCGCAGGAATATCGAAAACGCATGGCCCAGGGTTGGCATCAGGGCGATCCAGAAGATCTGCTGATCGGTAAAGTCAAGCAGCCAGTAGGCTACCGCAACAGGAATAGCCGCTTTACAGAAATCGAGCAACAAGACCGCTACGCCAAGACGCCAGCCAGCCGCCCGGAAGGCATTGGCGGTCCCTGGATTCCGGTCGTGTTGGTCGCGTGGGTCAACATGGAAGAACAGCTTGCCCAACCAGACAGACCATGGAACGGCCCCAGACATATAGCAGAGTACCAGCATGAAGATGAACATGGGCAAGCCTTCTTCCTGCTCTCTCAGGTACTCTATCAACTCAGTCAACTGTACCAGTGGAGATATACCTCAATCGAATATGCTCATCTTCTCCGATTCCACACCCATGCCGTGATGCGTCTTCTGGTTCCAGTGTATACGGGCCGTCCAGCCGCGAGGACGCAGCGCGCATACAAGCAGGCATCCTCCATGCGATACAGCGGAGAAATCGCGCGTGATGGGGGAAGCAGTGGTCTGGGTGGCATGTAAATGGCACGTAAGTGGCATGTAACATGCAAAATCACTAATCCCGTGCTTTGCGAAGAACCATCAGGAGACATAAGGCTGGAAACGGCTGGTTGTATCCTGCTCGTGACGCATTGCATTGCCGACACACGAACGACAACGCACGGACTGCGGCATGAAAGCGAGGTTGAAGGTAACCATGGTACAGCATCAGGCATCGGTACGGGTCAACAGACCCGTGGAACAGGTCTACCCGATGTTCACCCATTTCAACGACTTCCCCAAGTTCATGCATTTTATCAAGGAGGTCACCTACTACGACGACGCCAACAGCCATTGGGTTGCCGATGTCGCCGGCCGCCACGAGTGGGACGCAGTCAACAGCGGCTGGCAGACGAACCGTCAAGTCGGCTGGGAATCAACCAACGGTCTGGAGAACAGGGGCGTCGTGACATTCCAGGCGGTCGGGCCGAATCTGACCGAGGTCACGGTGCTGGTGGAATATACACCACCCGCCGGAGTGCTTGGGAGCATGGGCGAAGCGCTCGGCGCGGGCAAGCGCTTCGAGCAGGCCCTGCAACAGGATCTCAACCATTTTGCGCGCATGGTGGAGGAAGCCCCGCCGGGTACGCTCGATCCGGAGGCGTCGACCTATCTGTTCCACGCGGATAGTGCCGCCGCGCGCGGCGAGACGACCGAGGCGCAGAATCAGTCTATGGACATTCCTTAGCACAGCCTGGCGAAGCGGGCGGGACGAGGGGCGCGTTGCAAGGATGCTACCACGCCTCTCGCTCTCCCGTCCGCCTTCCCGTGATGGCCGATCTGGACCATGGTGAAAGGCGCATCTCATGAGAGCTGTCAGCGATACCCAGACAGGCGCCACGTCGATCAGGCAAGCCAGGATCGGGTTTGTTCTGTCGCATGAGCAATTCCCTGCTCCCGAGTTGATTCAGCTTGGTATTGCTGCTGAAGAAGCGGGCTTCGACATGATCTGGTGCAGTGATCATTTCCAGCCCTGGCAGGACAACGAAGGACACGCGTGTCAGGCGTGGCTCACGTTGAGCGCGCTCGGTCAGCACACTCAGCGCTTGTTGATGGGGACGGGTGTCACCTGTCCCAGCTTCCGCTATCATCCCAGCATCGTCGCCCAGGCGTTCGCATCGCTCGGAGTGCTCTACCCTGGACGGGTCTTTCTTGGCATTGGTGCTGGTGAGGCGGTCAACGAAATGTCCGCTACTGGCCAGTGGGGCGACTACCGCGAGCGGGCGGCACGTTTGACCGAGGCGGTTGATCTCATCCGCCAGCTCTGGACTGGCGAGCGGGTAGATTTCTACGGCCACTATTTTCGCACGCAGCAGGCCCGGCTCTACGACCTGCCCCCACAATCCATCCCGCTCTACATTGCGGCTGGTGGCCCAAAGAGCATGAAGATGGCCGGGGCTAGAGGTGACGGGTTGATTACCGATGCCAAGCGCGCCCTACAACAGGAGTTGCGCCAGGCATTCGAGGAAGGAGCCTCGGCGGCGGGCAAGGATGCCGCTTCGATGCCGATTCTGGCCGAGCACATGGTAGTGGTCGGTGACGAGCGCGAGGCTGAGCGGGGTGCGGAGTTGTGGCGCTTCATGCCGAAGTCGTGGGAGTTGTATGTGGGCGATCTCAATCCGATGAGCATTCAGCAGCGCGCCGAACACGACATCCCCCTCAAGCAGGTCTACGCAGACTGGCCCGTCAGCACCGACCCGGCTGTTCATATTCAGGGGCTGCAAAAGCTCATCGATGGCGGCGTCACCCATATCTTTGTCCACTCGCCACAGACCGATCAGCGCAATGTCATCCGCTTCTATGGCGAACAAGTCTTGCCCAGCGTTGCTCGCACAGTGAAGCGTTAGCAGATGCACGGGGCAGGCGCACGATCAGGCCGGAGCCATGTCAGGAAGGGGCCGGGAAGCCATCGCCGGAAAATCTTCCGAACACGTTGAGGCAGGATACGACACGACGAACGATGGCAAGAACCGATGAGAAAGGGATAGCCAGTGGATCGTGACCGCGACCAGATGGATCAGGACCGGGACCAGATCCTGACCGACGACCAGGAAAAGCACAGCTCCAGCACCATTGACGAGCAGCGACGATTCGGCGGCCAGGTGAGAAACACCGCCGGGAATCGCGAGCGCGGCAGCGCTGCCGGTAGAGTGCCAAACAGCCCGCACGAGCGGACCGAATAGGCACCAACGGAAGGTATGCCGGCCTCATCGGCGGATACCGACCTGGACTCTAATATCGAGCGGGGCGTATAGCCAGCAACGGTACTGGCGCCCAATTCAGCACCGTGTGGACGTGATTGGTGTGAGCGGTGCGAGTGATGTGCCCTGTAGTGCGTTGAAAGGAAAAAGGACAAGGAAGAGGTAAAGATTATGGCGACGTTGGAAAACCTGCGAGTGGCAGTACTTGCAACGGATGGCTTCGAAGAATCTGAGCTGACCGAGCCCGCGAAGGTGCTGGGCGAGGAAGGTGCCAAGACGGAGATTATTTCCCCACATGAAGGCCGCATCCAGGCCTTCAAGCACCACGATAAATCCATCACAGTGCCTGTGGACCGGACGCTCGATCAGGCCAATGCAGCCGACTACAACGCCCTATTGCTGCCAGGCGGCGCGTTGAATGCCGACGCACTCCGCACCAATCCCAAGGTGAAGCAGTTCATCCAGGCATTCGCCAGCAGCGGCAAGCCCATGGCGGTGATCTGCCACGCGCCCTGGGAGCTGATCTCGGCTGGCCTGGCACGAGGGCATACTATGACCAGCTACCACACCATCCAGGATGACATCCGCAATGCTGGGGCAAACTGGGTGGATCAAGAGGTCGTGGTTGACGGCCAGTTGGTGACGAGCCGCCAGCCAAGCGATCTTCCCGCGTTCAACCGTGAGATGGTCAAGCTGTTCGCCGGAGCGGTGGCTCGCCGCTAATCAGCCGGTTACCTGCTGGCGCCGGGCTAAGCCCCCGGCGTCAGCGCGGCGGTATACATCTTGCGTGCTGTGTCAAGCATCAAAGGTTCGCTTACGCAGAAAGCACGTAGATGAGCAGAGCACGTAATGATAAGAAGGCGGATGCGCGGGGCGCATCCGACGAGCCGGATAGTGGCGACTCGTCCGCGTCAAAAGGGAGCGCCGACGACATCGAGCCAGGCATGGAGGTGGAGACAAGCGGGGGAGACCTGGGCGAGCGGGATATCAGCAAAGCCACGGTGAAAGAGGTCAAGCGCAACACCTCGGGTGAGACCACACAAGTCATCGTCGAAAAGGGAGACGTTTTCAGGAAGACGATTGAGGTTCCCGCCGACCGTGTTGAGGCGATAGAGACGAATGCCGGCCAGGAGAGCAGCCACCACCCAGACACCCGCAGCGGCGAAGCCGGCGCCGGAAAAGTTACCCTCGATACCAGCAAACAGGAAATCAGGCATCTTTCAGCCACCGGAAGCGAAGCCCTGAGCCCTGAGCCGAAGACAGGTAAGGGAGGCGCGAAGAAGCCTGGTCATGGTGCCACTGAACAAGAAGCACATGATGCGGCTCGGGCTGACCACTCCGCAGAACAGGCTAGCGCACAACCGCGGGGCTGGCTGCGCATCCTCGGACCAGGGCTCCTCAGCGGAATGGCTGGCAACGACTCCTCGGCTGTGACGACCTATTCCATCAACGGGGCCACTAATGGCTATAGCCAACTCTGGCTGATGCTGCTCTCTACCCCGCTGTACCAGGCGGTGCAATATGCCTGCGCCAAAGTGGGTCGTGTCACGCAGAAAGGGCTGTCTGACCTCCTGCGCGAGCATTATGGCCAGAAAGTAGCGCTCCCCGCGTCGCTCATTCTCGTCGTCTCGAATACGGCGCTGATCGCTGCCGACCTCGTCGCAATCGGCACGGGAGTGCAGTTGATCACCGGAGTCGCCTGGGAATGGTTCGTCGTACCGGTCGCTCTGGGACTGTGGTATCTGGTTGTGTACGAGAGCTTTCGCACCATCAAGCGGATCTTTTTGGGCATGAGCCTTGCATTCTCCGCCTACCTGGTATGTGCGGCTCTTTCCGGAGCGAACTGGGGAATGGTGCTGCGGGCGACATTTGTGCCCCACATA
Source organism: Ktedonobacterales bacterium (assembly GCA_036378295.1). Lineage (GTDB taxonomy): Bacteria > Chloroflexota > Ktedonobacteria > Ktedonobacterales > JADMIN01 > DAHUXT01. The sequence continues at coordinate 5,632 of DASUWS010000082.1, read as the reverse complement.
CCTACAGGACTGGCCGCCATCAGCAGCGCGGTCGGACTGCTCGGAGCCACCATCTCACCCTACACGATCTACTGGCAGGTGCAGGGCGAAAAGGAGCAGAAACGCCCAGGCAAGCCGAAGCAGCAATTCAGACTGGCGGCCTTCGACATTGCGGTGGGAACCATTAGCGGCAATCTGGTCGCCTATGCGATTATCATCTGCACCTCAGCCTCGCTCTTCACCCACCACAAAACGGTTCGCACCGCTGCCGACGCCGCCGCGGCGCTGGCCCCATTGCTAGGCAGCTACGCCAAATACCTCTTTGCCCTCGGCTTCATTGGTGGCGGTCTGATTGCGATTCCCGTGCTTATGGCAAGCACTTCCTATGGCCTGTCAGGTATCATCGGCTGGTCAGCGAGCCTATGGAATAAGCCGTGGCAGAGTGAGGGATTCTACCTGATCATGTCAGGTGCGCTCCTTGTCAGCATGATCCTGGCGCTGCTTGGGTTCGACCCCATCGAGCTGATGTTCTGGGCAAATGTGCTTCAGGGGATTCTCTCGCCAGTGCTGATCGTCTTCCTGATCCTGGTCGGGAATAATCGCAAGGTGATGGGCAAGAACCGTCTCGGCATCCTGACCAATACCGGGCTGATTCTCTCCGGGCTGGTGATGTCCGCCGCCACTATCCTGTTCTTTTTCGGCCTGATAACCCACCAGGGCGGATAGAGGGCCGGGGCGGGAACCGATCGATGCCTATAGCTGCGCGTTCACGCGCCAGCCAGGCAGCAAGCATGAGAACGCCTGTCTGTACTATCTCTTCACGCAATGGCCCCGTGCATAACAACATCTCAGATAGATTTCGTCTCACAGCTTCAGTCCGGTTCAGGCGCCGGCTTGCTTTTGGGCTGATTCGCCACGTAGCGGTAGAGTGTCGTAGCGATGACCGCGCCAATGATAGGCCCGCCCAGATAACAGACCAGATAGTCTTCCCAGTTGATAGGCACGCCGAACAACGCATCCACAAAATTCGGGCCGAAAGCACGCGCCGGGTTCACAGGAGCGCCCGTAAATGAATCGAAGACCAGTACAATCGCAGTGAGCGCCATGCCAATGGCGAAGGCGGCCCAGCCGCTGGGCGAGCGGGGATCCTCGGCGGTTGCGCTTATCGTGAGGACCAGGAAGAATGCACCAAGTGTCTCCACCAGCAGCCCCTGCCAGATGCTCACGCCGGGAGCGAGCCGCACCGCGCCCAGGTGGCCGACCGTCAGCGCCTCATGGCCCATCGCGACCAGAATCATCAGTGCGCCGAGCACGCCGCCCACGAATTGCGCTACCAGATAATAGGAGACATCGCGCCAGGGGAAACGACCACGAACGGCCAGCCCGATGGTCACGGCGGGATTGATCAGAACACCCGACACCTTGCCCACAATCATGATGATGATGAAGAGCGAGAACCCATCGGCTAGCGCGAGAAACGCGATGCCAGGAATGGACGTGGTGGTGTGGGTGTCCGCTTCGATCATCATGAGCGAGGCTTTTGCCCCACCATGAAACAGCACCAGCAGGAAGGTGCCAAGTAGCTCCGCCGCGAACCGCTGCGGCGCGGAGGAGGTGGGTTCTTTTGTCGTTGGCTGTGCTGACCGTGACGGCTGGCGGCTCGCTCGCGAAGCATCCGACTCCGAGGCTGACCCCGGCTGCGCCTGCTGGCGATTCCCAGACGGAGCCTTGCGCACGCCCATACCTGGCTCCTTGTACTCGGTACTTGTATGCACGCCTCTGCGCGGCACCTTGCGCCCCGCACTGACGATGCAGCAACTCGGAATCCGTGTTGGCACCATGATGCTGTATGCACAATGTGAACCATGCGGCCTGGCCTGCCAGGCGTCGTTCTGTTCAGCACGTGCCTCAAGACCTGCTGCCGAGTCGGAGCTTACGCAGGTTCCTGTGGAAATTCGAGATCATCGAAGGCATACCACACTGGTTATCAGCCGCCTCATAATGTGTCATAGTAGCATCACAGCGGGCGGCGGGCGGTTCCATCGCCCGTGAGGGATGGTTGTGGCGGTATGGGGCCAGCCAAATCCCGCTGCTCCCGGCGGATGTGTCATGAAGCGTTACCCACAAAGAAAAGAGGTATCCGATGGCAAGCGAGCAAGAGAAACAAGCCTATATTGACGAGATGGCCCGCAGTCGCGGGTATGTGCTCGACTATCACAAAGTGCTCGCCAAGCAGGACTTCGACATTCTGGAGAAGGCGAACGCGCTCGTCAAGGCGGCATATCTGGATCAGCGGCATCTCGACAGGCGAACGAAGGAGCTGATCTTCGTTGCGAGCCTGACGGTGATGCGCGCGGGCAAGGGGCACATCCAGAGCCACATCCGTGTAGCGCTGGACCTGGGCGTCTCGCCTCAGGAAATCCTGGAGGCCATCGAGATCGCGCTTCCAGAGGCTGGCGTCGTCGCGTTCCAGGCGGGATTCGATGCCTGGCGCGAGGTCGTCGGCGCTGACGGCATCGAACCGACAGTGAAGACGTTCGAGGGCGGCTCTGGCGTGAACTAGCGTGAACTAGCGCAAGGCTCACTATCTCGCGGCGGTCGGTTGTCTGGGCAAGCGAGACCGCCGCCTCTATGAAAGCCATGGGATAGCGCTCCACGCTGCATCTGTCGCTGCTACGGTGTATGATCGTTACGAGGGGAGACACGAGAACCGATCGATGGCGAGAACGCTCCCCGGCAGCTACCAGTCCCATGTCAGCGCTGCCAGACGGCGTGACGTATTCAGGAGAGCTTGAGAGGCATGCCGTGGACTTCGAATTCAGCGAACTACAGCAGGAGATACGGTCGGCGGTGCGGCAACTCTGTGCGCGCTACGACCTGGACTACTGGCGCGCGTGCGACGAGGCGAAGGCCTATCCAGAGGAGTTTGTGCGCGCCATGGGCGAAGCTGGCTGGCTGGGTGCGCTGATCCCGGTGGAGTACGGCGGCGGCGGCCTCAATCTGACCGAAGCGGCCATCGTTCTCGAAGAGATCAACCATTCAGGCGGGTCCGGCGCGGCATGCCACGCCCAGATGTACACGATGGGCGCGCTCCTACGGCATGGGAGCGAAGAGCAGAAGCGGCGCTATCTGCCCCAGATCGCCAGTGGTGCGCTGCGGCTCCAGGCGTTTGGAGTCACCGAGCCGGATGCTGGCTCAGATACAACACAGATCAAGACGTTTGCCCGCAAGACGGATGGCGGATACGTCATCAGTGGGCAAAAGGTCTTTACGTCGCGCTACCAGCATTCTGATCTGCTGCTGCTCATCGCGCGCACAACGCCGATTGACGAGGTGCAGAAGAAGACACAGGGAATGAGCCTCTTCCTGATAGACACACGCACGGCAGGCGATGCGATCCGGGCAGTGCCCATAGACACCATGATCAACCATGAGACCAACCAGCTTTTCATCACTGATCTGAAGGTGCCAGCCGACGCGCTGATCGGCGAGGAAGGCCAGGGCTTCCGCTACCTGCTCGACGGTCTGAACGCCGAGCGCATCTTGATTGCCAGCGAATGTATCGGCGATGGCCGCTGGTTTATCGAGCGTGCCGTCAGCTATGCCCAGGAGCGCGTGGTGTTCGGGCGACCTATCGGCCAGAATCAGGGCGTGCAGTTCCCCATCGCCAGGGCGCACATGGCCCTCGAAGCCGCGGACCTGGTACGATTGAAAGCCGCCGCGCGTTTCGACGCTCACCAGCCGTGTGGTCCGGAGGCCAATATGGCAAAGTACCTCGCCTCTGAGGCATCATGGGAGGCAGGCGACGTTGCCATGGCGACGCTCGGTGGCTACGGCCTGGCAAGCGAATACCATGTAGAGCGCAAGTGGCGCGAGACGCGGCTCTTCCGCACAGCGCCCATCACCAACAATCTCGTGCTTGCGTATGTTGCCGAGCATCTGCTTGGCCTGCCGAGGTCGTACTGATGGGCCCGCTCGATGGCATCACCGTCGTCTCGCTGGAGCAGGCGGTCGCCGCGCCTTTTGCTAGCCGCCAGTTTGCCGACCTGGGCGCGCGCGTGATTAAGGTCGAGCGCCCACCATTGGGCGACTTTGCCCGCCGCTACGACGAGACCGTCCAGGGGCTCTCCAGCCACTTCGTCTGGTTGAACCGCTCCAAAGAGAGCATCACGCTTGATCTTGGGCATGAATCAGCACGCGTGGTGCTGCGCCGCCTGCTGACGGAAGCCGATGTCTTCATTCAGAATCTCGCGCCTGGAGCCGCCGCGCGCCTCGGGTTCGGGGCCGATGCCCTGCGCGCCGAGCATCCGCGCCTGATTGTCTGCGAGATATCGGGGTACGGGGCCACGGGACCATATCGCGACAAGAAAGCCTATGATCTGCTGGTGCAGTGCGAAGCGGGTCTAGTTTCGGTCACTGGCACTTCCGATGAACCAGCAAAGGCGGGCATCTCGGTCGCCGACATCGCTGCTGGCATGTACGCCTACTCCAGCATCCTGGCGGCGCTGTACCAGCGCACGCAAACCGGTGTTGGGACGACGCTGGAAGTGTCTCTCTTCGAGGCGCTCGGAGAGTGGATGAGCTACCCGGCGTATTACGCGGCCTATGGCGGGACACCACCACCCCGCACTGGGACGAGTCACGCCACTATCGCGCCGTATGGGCCGTTCGCCGCGGGCGATGGCCACCAGGTCAACCTGGGGATTCAGAACGAGCGCGAGTGGGTTGCGTTCTGTGAGGTGGTGCTACAACGCCCAGAGTTGGCGCGTGATGAGCGCTTCGCCACCAACTCCGCCCGCGTGGCGCACCGGTCTCTGCTCCATGACGAGATCAACGCCGTCTTTGCCACGCTCACCATTGACGAGGTGAGCGAGCGCCTTGACCAGGCGGGCATCGCCAACGCCCGCATGAATACTATGATTGAATTCTGGAATCATCCGCAGCTTGCGGCACGCGACCGCTGGCGCGAGGTAGAGTCTCCCGTGGGAAGGTTGCGCGCGCTCCGCCCCCCGGTCACGATGGAGGGTGTCGAGCCGCGCATGGACCCGATTCCGGCGGTTGGGCAACAGACCGAGGCCATTCTGCGCGAGCTGGGCTATAGCGATGAGCGGATTACCCAGCTTCGCGACGAACTTGCCATCTAGACCGACGCGGAGGTGGATGCGTATGGCGACAAAAGAAGGCTGGCATGGCCGTTTCTTTGAGGACTTCGAGGTGGGTGACATCTACCAGCATCCCCTGGGCCGCACCGTCACGACGACTGACAACATCTGGTTTACGCTGCTGACCCAGAATACCGCGCCGATCCACTTCGACCATCACTACGCGGCCCAGACAGAGTTTGGCAAGCCGTTGGTAGACTCGACGTTCACCCTCGCTTTGGTCACCGGGCAAAGCGTGACCGACATCTCACAGAACGTCTTCGCCAATCTCGGCTGGGACGAGGTGCGCCTTCCCGCGCCAGTCTTTGAGGGCGACACGATTTACTCGCAATCCGAGGTGCTGGAGACGCGGGAGTCACGGTCGCGCCCGGATGTCGGCATCGTACGGGTGAAGACGACCGGCTACAACCAGCGCGGCGAGGTGGTCATCGAGTTCAAGCGCGTCTTGCTCGTCTACAAGCGCGGTCGCGCCCCAGTGATTCCCCGTCTCA
>DASUWS010000081.1:0-10868 GCA_036378295.1 Ktedonobacterales bacterium | reverse complement strand
CCACTTGCCGTCGAGGTCGTCCTGCGCTGCACCCGTGGCTATCGCCTCCCTGAGCCAACGCGCATCGCTGACCAGCTCACGAAACAGCGTCAGTGAGCACTCGCGCTGATCGTTCACATGGCAAGCGGCAGCAAGATCGTACAGAGGGTGCCCGCGCCAACATCCGATTGAATGGTGATGTCGCCGCCATGCGCCTGGGCGATGCGGCGGGCGATGGCGAGGCCCAGTCCGCTCCCCGAACGCTCGTCCCCACCGGCCAACGTGACGGAATGGGTGCGCGAGGCATCCGCCCGATAGAATCGCTCGAAAATGCGCGGGAGATATTCGGCGGCGATACCTGGCCCGTCATCGCTCACTGTGAGATGTGCCCACGCGCCATCATGCTCCTCACGGAGCGCGAGGGTGATACAGATGTGTGTTCCGCCGTATTTCAGCGCGTTCTCGATGAGGTTGCCGAGCATCCGCACCAGATAGAGTCGGTCACCAGATACGGCAAGAGCAGGCAGCGCATCTACCTGTATCCATGCGTGGCGCTGGCTCGCTAGCGGCGCGAAACGCTCGACCACTTCCAGTATCATCTCGTCCAGATGTACCGTCTCATGCCGCACGTTGGTGTTTCCGGCGTCCGCCCGCGCCAGGAAGAGCAGGTCATCCACCAGATGGGCCATGTGCTGACGCTCCTGCTGAATTACCTCAAGGGACGCGCGCTGACGCTCGGTCAGACCGGGTTGATCGAGCAGGCGGCTTGACTCTAGCTCGATGATCGTCAGCGGCGTGCGTAGCTCGTGGCTGGCATCGGCGGTGAACTGGCGCTGGCGGATGAAGGCTTCTTCCAATCGTTCGAGCATGTGGTCGAAGGTGCCCGCCAACTCGCCCAGCTCATCGCGGCGTTTCAGGCCGAGGCGCCGGCTCAGATCGCTCGCCTCGATCTGTCGCGCAGTCGCCGTGATCGCTTGAATGGGACTCATTGTCCGGTTCGCCAGCCAGAAGCCACCAATGGCGGCAAGCAGCAGGACCACCGCGCCCGCGATCAGTAGCGTCGTGGCGAGTGTGGTGAGTTGCGGAGAGATCGGCGAGGGCATGCCGAATGTCAGATAAGCCACAATCCGCTGTTGCTGGAGGATGGGCATGCCGACAAGGCCAAACTCATCCGATTTGCCACTGCTTGCCAGCGCGAGCGATGTATCGGGCAGGGGAACGAGTGTGTCGCCCGTCGTGGCCCGGGATGCCTTGAGCGTGAGCGCAACAATTCCAGCGGTACTGGCCGGTGTAAGATCACCAAGCACCTGAAGGGCGCGGCCTTGCGGCGAAAGCAGTACGCCAACCTCGTTGACGTTCAGCCCATGCCCTGCGGCGCTGATCCTACTGGCCGTCGTGGGCTTCTCGGAGACAGGCATGGCAATGTCGAGATGTTGGGTGGTTGCGTTGTAGGTCAGCGCGACCTGCTGGATACGCGTGCGGAGCAGGCTATCGAATTGCGTTGAGAGGGTATGCTCTTGCGCGTAGTAGACGGTCAGGCCGAAGGCGCACAGAACAACGGTCAGGATGGCGAGGTACCACAGGGTCAGGCGAAAGCGCACGCTGTGAAAGAACCGAGTGGGTAGCCGTGCCGTCGAGTGCCACATCACGATGATCCTTGCTCCGGCGCGTCGGGTAACCGGATACGGTAACCGAGGCCGCGCACTGTCTCGATCATCTTCTCGGGGAAGGGGTCGTCGATCTTGCGACGCAGGCGGCGCACGTACACATCAACCACATTTGACGCACACATGAAATCGTAGTTCCAGATGTGGCTCTCGATCATCTCGCGGGTCAGGACTTGCCGGGGATGGCGCAGAAAATATTCGAGCAGCGCAAACTCGCGCACCGAAAGGGCAATGGTTTGCCCGGCGCGCCTGACGGCGTGCGTCGCTGGGTCGGCGGTGAGGTCGCCGAGGACGAGTACACCCGTCTTGCTGGGCGCGTTCCGCCGTAACAGGGCACGTAGCCGCGCCAGCAACTCATGCAGCACGAACGGCTTCACCAGATAGTCGTCGGCGCCGCTATCCAGCCCCTGCACGCGATCTTCGATGGCATCGCGTGCGGTCAGCATAAGGATAGGCGTCGTCAAGCCGCGCACCCGCAACGAGCGGCAGACCAGAATGCCGTCGCGTTTGGGAAGCATGACATCCAGAATGATGCCATCGTAGGGCGTGGTCTGGGCGAATAGCTCAGCTTGCTCGCCATCGGCGACGACATCCACCGCATATCCAGCATCGCCCAGGCTGGCGGCGAGTGACGCGCTGAGCCGCGCATCATCCTCAACGAGCAGAACGCGCATACGCTGCACCCCCACGCATCCAACCTCTACAGCATAGCCGTAGTATCGCATAGGAACATGACAGCCAGATGACAGGCAGTGTCATGTCGTGGTCATGTCGGGCAGCTACAGTGCTTCTCGCAGGCTCGAATACCCTGCAACGAAGGAGAATGCCCGTATGACAGACACCACACCCTATGCCCTGGAGACCGATGGCCTGGGCAGGCGCTATGGGAAGACCTGGGCGCTACGCGACTGCTCGTTTCAGATTCCCGCTGGCCGCGTAGCGGCGCTCGTTGGTCCCAATGGCGCGGGCAAGACAACGCTCTTGCATATGGCGGTCGGCTTGCTCGCCCCGACCGAGGGCAGCGTTCGCGTCTTCGGCGTGCCACCGCAAAACGCTCGCCCGCGCACTGGCTTCGTCGCCCAGGATCACCCCCTGTATCGCACCTTCACCGTAGCCGAGACGCTGCTGATGGGCCGCAAGCTCAACCACCACTGGGACAACACGCTGGCGCATGCCCGTCTGCTGCGGTTAGGCATCCCACTGGACCGTCCGACGGGGAAGCTCTCAGGCGGGCAGCAAGCACAACTGGCGCTCACGCTTGCTATGGCCAAGCAGCCTGATCTGCTGCTGCTCGATGAGCCGGTCGCCAGTCTCGATCCGCTGGCGCGGCGCGACTTCCTGCGGGCGCTGGCGGAAGTTGGCGAGGAAGGCCAGATGACCGTGCTGTTATCTTCGCATATCATCGCGGACCTGGAACAGGTCTGTGACTACCTCATCATTCTCTCTGCCGCCCACGTGCAATTGACCGGAGACATTGCCGAGATCGTGCGCACGCACAAGCGCCTGGCGGCACCACACCGCGCCCCAGGCGCAATCTCAGGCGTTGCCGCTATCGTGGAGGAGTATGCGACGCCCCGGCACACGCAGTTGCTCGTACGCACGAATGGTCCGCTGACCGACCCTGGCTGGGAAGTCACGGACGTTGGCCTCGAAGAGATCGTGCTCGCGTATCTCGGGCAATCGGGAAGCAATAGGGCTGAGCATGTCATCAGCACGACGGGAATGGAGGTATCGCGATGATCTGGCTGACCTGGCGGCAGCATCGCGCCGCGATTGTAGTGATTGCCGTGGTAGTGGCGGTTCTGGGTGTGCTGTTCATCGTAACGGGCCGGGCAACCGCCGATGCGTTTCAACAGCTGGGGGTCGGAGATTGCCTCGCCCATCCTACCCATCCCAACTGCGGCACGATCATCGGCTCGTTTCGCGACCAGTATGGCATGTACGTCGCGGCGTCGACGTGGCTGAACCTCCTGCCAGCAATCCTCGGCATGCTGGTGGGCGCTCCACTGGTGGCGCGCGAGCTGGAACTGGGCACCCATCGCCTCGTCTGGACACAGAGCATCTCGCCGGGCCGCTGGCTGGCCATCAAGCTGGCGATTCTCTTCGCCGCGACACTCGCCGCCACCATCATCTTGACCGCCTTGATGTCCTGGTGGCATAGCGTCGCCTGGAATCATCTCGACGGGCACATGACACCAAACATGTATGACTTCGAGGGGCTGGTGCCGTTGGCGTATGCTGCTTTTGCCCTGACGCTGGGCATCGCGGCGGGTGTGCTGATCAGGCGAGCTATCCCGGCGATGCTGGTGACGTTCGCTGGATTCCTGGCCGTTCGGCTTCCGCTGGAGTTTCTGCTGCGCCCCCGCCTTCTGCCCCCGCTGACCTATACGCAGGATGTTCTGACAATTCTCTCGCCGCTGGCTGGCCAGACCCCGCTACGCGGCTCATGGGAACTCAGTCAGGGCTGGGCGGATGGCGCGGGGCGTCAGCTTGCGGATTCGGCGGTCTTCCGCGCCTGCGATCCGGGACCGGGCTCAACCAAGATAGACCTCTTTCAATGCATTCACAATCATGGCTGGCTCATGTACACCATCTATCAGCCAGCCGACCGGTTCTGGCTCTTCCAGGGAATCGAGGCGGCCATCCTGGTTGCGCTGACAGCGGCGCTGCTGGCACTGACGATCTGGTGGGTGCGAAAGCGTATCGCGTGAGTTGATCTCACCCCCCCTCTCCTGTGGGAGAGGGGGAACTAGCCCACGGCCGCTGTGCCTCGCCTGGGAGACGGTTGAGAGACGGTAGGGCCTATCTGTGCCGAGGTTGTGATACGCCTCGGCCATGATGAGGTTGGATGAGGTTGAGAGATGTGACGGCTCTATGCGTTTGCTGTGAAAGCGAGCAGACGAGGAGGCAATGGTATGGCGAAGCAGGGACAGCACAAGCATGACATACACGATCACCGGCTGATGCCTGCCACCGGCCACAACAAGCCGCGCAAGACGACGCCTAACACAACCGGCCCCTACAAGCGGCGGAAGCGCCACGCGGAGCCAGCCGAAATGCGCGAGCAACCGAAGAAGCGGGCGCAGCCACGCGCCATCAGATGGCATCCTGATACCAGGGAGCACGTGACGCACGAGGCAGATTCCGAGGCACGGGCCGAGGACCGCAAGGCCCGCAGCGGCAGCGACTCCAACACGAATCCAGGCACGCGCGGCTATTAACGACTCGACAGAAGGTTTATCTCAGCGCTGCGTGCATGGCGCCCGGCTGCCAGAGCCAATCGAATGAAGAAGCAGCTTGCTTGAGTGGAGCATGGTTGCCCAAACGCTAACACTCGCAACGGGCTTTGTGGTGTTACCCGTTGCGCTGGAACAAGGCGCGCACGAGGCTGATCTCCGCATAGCTGATATCCTCGCCAACGATCTCCTTCACGGGGGTGAGTGCGGCCAAACCGACCTCGGCGAAGGCGTCAGCGATGCGGCGGTAGTGGTCCCTGGGCATCAGGTCCGCCACATCAATAGCTTCGCCCAGTTCGATCAGCTTGCGGAGGTGGTTGACGATGGTGTCTTGCGTCAGTTGGCGCGCAGTGGCCATCTGCTCCAGGCCGAACCCGGCGCGGTAGAGGCGCAGCGTCTCCTGCATGGTAGCTGTTTTGGCCGCCGGTTCCCGTCGTCGCTCTCGCTCCCGTGCGGGCCGAGTAACGAGCGACGCCTGCTCTTCCGGCGCAGCGGAGAGGCTGTGCAGATCGCAGAAGCGGCTGATGGCGCCGACGAAGCGCTCGCCGTAGGCGTCCAGCTTGCGACTGCCGACGCCAGGCACGCGGGCGAAGGCATCCAGCGTGCGCGGGCAGACCAGTGCCATCGCCCGCAAGTTCGCATCGGAGAAGACGATGTAGGCGGGAACATCCTCCTCCTCGGCAATCTCACGGCGCAGGGTACGCAACGTCACAAAAAGCTGCTGACGCACCGGGTCGAGCGCGTCCTCGGGTGCGTTTCGGCCCACACCGCTATCCTGACTATCCCGGCCAGTGGTCGGCATTGGCGCAATCTCAACGCGTCGCTGTCCGCGCAGCACCTCCCACGAAGTAGGATTGAGCCGTAAGATGGGATAGTTGCCCGCCTCGCCACTCCAACTTTCCACCAGCCCCTGCTGAACTAGCGCACGGCCGAGGCGCTGCCACTCTGCCGCCGAGTAGTCACGCCCGATGCCGTAGACCGAGAGTTGGTGGTGATTGTTTGAGAGAATCCGCTGCGTGTTCGCGCCGCGCAGCACATCTGCTACGTGGCGCATGCCGAAGCGCTGGCTGGTCTTCGCCACGGCGGAAAGAAACTTCTGCGCATCCACGGTGCGATCTTCGAGCGCGGCGCGTGCGCCCAGGCACACGTCACATGTGCCGCAGTTCTCCCCTGACGTCTCCTCACCGAAGTAGGCGAGCAGCATAGCGCGCCGGCAGATCGTGCCCTCGCAATAGGCCACAACTTGCGCCAGTTGCTCGCGGGCAACACGTTGCTCCTGCGGCTCGCTCTTCTGGGCAATCAGGAATTCAATCTTAGCGCGGTCGCCATAGGCAAAGAAGATGACGCAGCGGGCGGGGTCGCCGTCGCGCCCGGCGCGGCCCGATTCCTGATAGTAGCTCTCCAGGCTGCGCGGCAAGTCATAGTGGATGACGGCGCGCACATCGGGTTTGCCGATGCCCATGCCAAAGGCAATGGTGGCGACCAGCATGGGCACGTCGTCACGAATGAAGCGGCTCTGATACTCGGTGCGCTCCTCCGGCGATAGCCCGGCATGGTAGGGCAGCGCGCGGATGCCATCGCGCGAGAGACGCTCGCTCAGTTGCTCCACTGCGCGCCGACTCTGGCAGTAGATGATGACGGGGACTTCTCCGGCCGGTTCGCCAATTTCACGGAGCAGACTCACCAGCTCGGCATAGGAGTGTTTGTGCTTAGCGCGCACGTCATAGAAGAGGTTGGGCCGGTTGAAGCTGGCGACGTGCAGGTAAGGCTCTTTCAGGTGCAGTTGCGCGAGGATGTCCTGCCGGACACGCTCGGTTGCGGTAGCCGTCAGCGCGAGCATGGGAACGGTGGGGAAGCGCTGGCGCACGCGGCTGAGCTGGCGATATTCCGGGCGGAAGTCATGCCCCCACTCACTGACACAGTGCGCCTCGTCCACGGCGAACAGGGAGATGCCCGGCCCGGCGCCCACGCGGTCCAGCAGTGCGAGGAAGCCCTCCCCCAGCAGCCGCTCCGGGGAGACGTAGAGCAGCTTGTAGTCGCCGCGCACTGCCGCCTGTTCGCGCCGCGCTTGTTCCGTTGGGGCCAGCGAGCTATTGACGAAGGTCGCGGGGATGCCGTTGGCCTCCAGCCGCTCTACCTGATCTTGCATGAGGGCGATGAGCGGCGAGATGACCACGGTCAGCCCTGGCCGCAGCAACGCAGGCAGCTGATAGGTGAGCGATTTGCCGCCGCCTGTGGGCATCAGCACGAGCGCATCGCGCCCAGCCAGCACCACATCCACGATTTGCCGCTGCCCCGGCAGAAATGCCGCGTGGCCGAAGTGGCTTTTGAGCGCCTGCTCTATTGAATCCATGCAGTTTCCACTTGAAAAGGCTCTTATGACTCATAACGGGATAGAGAACGCATATCACGTATACATCCATTCTCCGCCCTGTACCGGCGAATGGATAGCAAACAGCCCATATTGACTATGGAACTTTCTGGCAGCTAGTGGAGAGACGGCACGACCAGCAAGGGCAGAGACCCGTCTCATCCGCGTTAGCGCAGGTCGAGCAGCGGCAGTTGGGTGTGCAGCGGCAATATTGCTCAGCAGTGCGTTCATCTGCCGCCGATACTCGACAGGGTAATTTCATGGGCTACGGCAGCAGATGGCAGCCGGTTGGCTGGCAGCCATAGCTGAGGAGTCCAGGGAAGAAGATAGCCAGCACGATGGGCAGCAGTATCAGCCCGATCAAGACCAGCAAGGCTACCTTGCCTCGTGGATGGCCAAAATTGATGGTCCGCCCATAGCCGTACCGCTTAGGGACAAGCGCATCAGGGTCGTCGGGATTGTAGTAGATGATGCCCGCAATCCAGTACCGGTCATCATCGCGGGATATCGGGCCGGTGAATTCACGGTCAGCGGCGGACCCAGGTTGCGTACGTGAGCGACCAATCGGCAGGAAGAGGCCAACAGCGACGGCAAGCAGCAAGGCAAAGAGCACCAGCAGAAAGATGACATATGCGCTCACGGCTATCTGCTCTCCAATCCGCGCGGGTGTTCAATATCTCACCCTACAATACGCTCATATCCAGTCCACGTTAGCGCAGGTCGGGCAGCGGCGGTTGGGTGTGCAGCGGCACGCCTGTACTAATGGATTATCGCCGCTTCTGGCAAACGAGCAAGGATGGCTCCAACGGTCTGCTCGACTGAGAAAGCAGACGTGTCGAGCCAGAGGCCGAGGCGTGGCGTCGTCTCGCGCAATCCCTGGTCAAGCGTCGCTGGCGTCCACTCATCGCGATAGCCCGTTTTGTCGCGGCCGGTCTCCCTCGCGGCCACGACTTCCGGCGACGGACAGAGCACAATCAGGTAGACGGGATAGTCGCTCCCCAGCCATGCCAGAACATCCTCCAGCACGGGGCCAATGATAATGTCCTGGTAGACAACGGTAAAGCCTGCCTGGCAATAGCGCCGCGCGGCCCCCGCTGCCAGCTGATAGCGCAGGCGGAGCTGCTTCTCCGCCTCGTCCGAGAGCGGCGGCGCGATCGCAGCCTGCCCATTCACGATCATCCGCCGGAATATATCGCCGCGCAGATGAACGCTCGCGGGCAGCCGCTCGGCAAGCGCCTGCGCGACGGTAGACTTCCCCGACGCCATGATGCCCGTGATGAGGATGATGCTGGGCGGCGCCATGCTCACGGGTGCTTTTCTGGCGCGGATACCGGCACGCCCCAGACGACCATGGCTGATACGCGCAGCAGGAGCACGCCATTCCGCACATGCGGAGCGACCAACTCGCGCACGCCCGCATCGAACGCTGCCGCATCCTCCGGGCGCATGCGGTCGCGCGAGAAGCCGTTGCGGGAGTGGATGGACTCGATATAGTCGTCAACGGACTGCTCGACCGGTATCGGCGCTGTTCCCCGCTCGCCGCTCTTCGTGAAAAGCCCACGCGACTCAAGCTCGGAGATCAGGTTATACGGCTGGAAATCTCGGTTGGTCGTGTAGCGCACGATCAGCCGCAACAGATCATCACTCCAGGGCGACGGCTCCTCGCTCCGCCCGACAATGGCGAGATAGGCGTCCGGCGCGAGGGCGTTGGCGAGTCGGGGCATCACCACAGGCCAGTCCATCCAGTGCAGGCTCTCACCAGCGGTAATCAGCGCATAGGGCGGCTCTAACGGCGCATTTTCAGCCGCCCCAACAATCCAGCGCAGATTGGGAGCATCGCCACCCGGCAGCAACATGCCATACTCGATCATCCGACGCGACAGATCCACCGCGTCCAGGCGCGCCAGCATCGGCGCCAATCGCCGCGCCACGTCGCCGGTGCCGCAGCCCACGTCCAGCGCGATCCGTGGCTCGGTGGTCACGAGGCCGGCCAGAATCTCGAACACTTCCGCGGGATACGGTGGCCGTGTCGGATAAGCCGCGACGACCGCCGCGTCCTGGAACTGCGCCGCGTAGTCCGGACCAAGATGCTTCGGCTTTGGCTGCATGAGTCTCCCTTTCTAACCTGTCGTCGTTCGCTAGCGTTTCTCCTGCGCGTCGGCCTCACGCCCGGTTTTCTGGCGCAGGGCAGGCGGTAGAGAGTCGGCGGGAATCGTGCCGCCCAGCCGTGGACCTTGCAGCCGCTCGGCGAGGGCGGTATTGCGTGAGGCCAGGGCGTTATTCTCGACGGCACGACGCAACGCCCGCGCATCCCCGACGATCACGCAGAGCTTGCGGGCGCGGGTCATCGCCGTGTAGAGCAGATTACGCTGGAGCAGCAAGTAATGTTGCGCGACCAGGGGTATCACGACACAGGGATACTCGCTTCCCTGGGCGCGGTGGATGCTGCAGGCGTAGGCCAGTGTCAGCTCGTCCAGCTCGTGCGGCTCATAGGTGACAGGCAGGAGTCCCATGCCGTCGGGGAACGCGACGACCACCTGCCGTCCGTCCGTCACGTCCAGAATGCGGCCAAGGTCGCCGTTGAAGACGCCGCCCGCGCCCTTGTCATAGTTATTGCGCACCTGCATCACCTTGTCTCCCGTGCGCAGCGTGTGATCGCCAAAGGCCACCTGTCCCGCTGGCGTGGGATTGAGCCGCGCCTGCAACGCCTCATTAAGCGCGACGACCCCCGCCGGCCCGCGATACATCGGCGAGAGCACCTGGATATCCGCCACGGGATCGAATCCATATTTGGCGGGCAAGCGGCGAGCCACCAGGTCCACCACCACTCGTTGCGCCGCCAGGGGATCGCTCGCGGGCAGGAAGAAGAAATCGCTGGTGGGCGACGACTTGAGCGCGGGCATCTCGCCCCGGTTGACGCCGTGCGCCGTGACGACGATGGCGCTCTCGCGCGCCTGACGGAACAACTCGGTCAGATGGACCTGCGGCACGACTTCGCTCTTGAGGATGTCCGCCAGGACACTGCCCGGCCCGACGGAGGGCAGTTGATCGGCATCGCCCACCAGCAGCAGATGCGACTCTGGATGCACGGCACGCACCAGCCGGTAGGCCAGTAGGATATCGAGCATCGAGACCTCATCCACGATGATGAAGCGCTGGGGGAGCGGGCGCTGCTCGTTGTAACCGAAATCGTTGGTGGCAGGCAGGAACTCCAGCAGGCGATGGAGCGTGCTGGCGGGGCGACCCGTCGCCTCGGTCATCCGGCGCGACGCGCGGCCAGTGGGCGCGGCCAGGGCATACTGGATATTACGCGCATCGAGCATATCGAGCAGAGCGCGCAGCGTCGTCGTTTTGCCGACGCCGGGGCCTCCTGTCAGCACCATCGCCTTGGACATCCACGCCAGCCGCACAGCCTCGCGCTGGCGCGTCGCCAGCCGGATATTCTGCTCGCGTTCGAGTGTGGCGAACGCCTTCTCCCATGCGGCGGCGCTCACAGGCGGCAGGGTGCTGGGCGCGTGCAGCAAGAGCCGCAGCCAGCGCGCCGTACCGGTTTCGGCATAGAAGAACGGCGCGAGATAGACACGATCCGCCTCCTCCTCGACGAACACCTCACGC
>DASUWS010000080.1:0-18272 GCA_036378295.1 Ktedonobacterales bacterium | reverse complement strand
ATCTGGGGATGGCGCGCGAGAAGCTGGCGACACAGCCGGAGGTCGCACAGGCGCTCGTGACACAGGCACACGAAGAGGCGAAGCGGGCGCTGGCGGAGCTACGCGAGCTGGTGCGCGGGATCCATCCCGCCGTCCTCGCCGACCGGGGACTCGACCCCGCGCTTTCGGCGCTGGCGGCGCGTTGTCCGGTGCCCGTCTCGGTCACGGTTGAGCTGACTGAGCGCCCAGTAGAAACGGTGGAGGCGACGGCGTATTTCGTTGCCGCCGAGGCGCTTGCGAACATCGCCAAGCATAGCAGCGCGACAGAAGCGTCTGTGGAAGTATGTCGCGCTGGTGATATGCTCCAGATGACGGTCAGCGATAATGGTCACGGCGGCGCTGATTCCGCCAGAGGCACGGGGCTGGCGGGCATGGCTGATCGGGTGGCGGCGCTCGATGGCAAACTGACTGTCACCAGTCCAGCAGGCGGACCGACACGCCTCGTGATGGAGGTCCCATGGAAGGCGGCAGGCGCGTGAATGAAGTCAGCCAGACGAGCCAGACAACCGCTGTGCGAGTCGTCATTGCCGAGGACGCGGTGCTCCTGCGCGAGGGATTGGCGCGTCTGCTGACCGACTTCGGATTCGAGGTTGTGACGACCGTCGGCGATGGCCCCTCGCTCGTCAAGGCCATCGAAGCATATCGCCCGGATGTGGCCGTCGTGGACGTGCGTATGCCGCCGGGGTATCGCGACGAGGGGCTACGCGCCGCCACCGAGGCGCGGCAGCGCGTGCCAGCCTGCGCGGTGATGGTGCTCTCGCAGTATGTTGAAGAACGCTATGCGAGCGAGCTGCTGGAATCTGCCCAGGGTGGAGTCGGCTATCTACTGAAGGATCGCGTTGCCGACGTGAGCGAATTCATTGCCGCCGTGCGCCAGGTGGCCGCGGGAGGAACCGTGCTGGACCCCGAGGTGGTCAGCCAGCTCATCGCCAGACGCCGCCACACGGCCCGCCTGGATACGCTGACGGAGCGCGAGCGTGAGGTACTCTCGCTCATGGCGGAGGGCCGCTCGAACAGCGCCATCGCGGAACGCCTTGTCATCAGCGACGGCGCCGTCGAGAAGCATGTCAGCAACATCTTCGCCAAGCTCGGTCTCCCTCCGACCGAGTTCGATCATCGGCGCGTCCTGGCGGTACTGGCGTATCTGCGCGGCACCGAGTAGCCACCGCACTGCACCTCACATATCCACCGTGATGGAGTCTCCGGGCGACACGACGCGCAACCGATCCGCGATACCAGCGGCGGCGAATGCCCGCTCGATCTCGTCGCGTCCCTCGCTGAGGTGCGTCCAGCCTTCGTAGTGTATCGGGATGACAGTTGCCTGGCCGAGCATCTTCGCAAGCTCCGCTCCCTCGGCTCCCGTGAGGGTGAGATGAGCCGGACCAAGCCGCTGTACGCGTGCCGCGCCGAAATGAAGCAGCGCGACACTAACAGTGTAGCGGCGGGCGATGTCTTCCAGCCCCTCATAGAGGACTGTATCGCCCGAGATGTAGAGGACGCCGCGATGCTGCCCCTCCCATTCCAGCACCCACCCATTCACGCTGCCGGTGGCTGCGGGAGCCACCTCTGGCGGGCCGTGACGCGCCGGCATCGCCGTCACGCGCATACTCGCGCCGCCTGCTCCTTCCAGCGTGATTGTCTCCCAGGTAGCCACACCCAGCGCATTGCCACCCAGCCGCTGCGCCCCCTCTGGCGTGGTGAGCACGCACCCAGCCCGCGTGAGATACGCCCGGCCTGCGGGGTCGAGATTGTCGTTGTGCTGATCGTGACTCAGCAGCACCGCATCTACCGCCGGGAGCGCGCTGAGGGCAACCGCAGGGGATGCCGTCTTGACCACTTCGGTCGCGCCCGACAGATACCGGTATCCATCAGGCTCGAACGTCGGATCGGTCAGCAGCCGGAGCGAGCCAATCGCGAGCAGAGCGGTCGGCCCACCAAGAGCGGTGACTTGAACGGAGCTTATCGGGATGCGGGACGATGCACTCATAGGTGATAGTCCTTCTGGCTGCCACATCGCAATGGAATCCCACCGCGAATGGCTGAAGACTTCCGGCTCGTCGTACACAAGAGCAGCGCAGGGGCAGATCACCCAGGGCAACCGGGCCCATTGATCCGTTGCCGGACGACTCCTCTCCGCCTTGCGGAGACGTTCTACATGCTCTACATGCGAAACACGCCGAACTGGGTCTCGGGAATCGGCGCGTTGAGCGCGGCGGCGATGCCGAGCGCCAGCGTCGTGCGCGTCTCCAGCGGATCGAGGATGCCATCATCCCACAGCCGGGCCGTGCTGTAATACGGGTTGCCCTCCTCCTCGTACTTCGCCAGAATCGGCGCCTTGAACTGCTCCTGTTCCTCCGCCCCCATCGTCTGGCCGTGCGCTGCCATTCCCTCCATCCGCACGGTCAGCAGTGTGCTAGCCGCCTGCTCGCCACCCATCACGGAGATGCGCGCGTTGGGCCACATCCAGAGTTGGCGCGGGCTATACGCGCGCCCACACATGCCATAGTTGCCCGCGCCGAACGAGCCGCCGATGATCACGGTAAACTTGGGCACGTTGGCATTGGCGACCGCCATCACCATCTTGGCGCCGTCTTTGGCGATACCGCCCGCCTCGTACTGCCTGCCAACCATGAAGCCCGTAATATTTTGCAGGAAGATCAGCGGCGTCTTGCGCTGGCAGCACAACTCGATGAAGTGGGTCGCCTTGAGCGCACTCTCGGAGAAGAGAATCCCGTTATTGGCGATAATCCCGACCGGATAGCCCATCAGGCGGGCAAATCCGCAGACCAGTGTCGTGCCGTAGAGCGCCTTGAATTCATGGAAGCGGCTGCCATCCACCAGCCGAGCGATGATCTCGTGCACGTCAAAGCTCTTGCGCGGGTCGCTCGGCACGATGCCATAAAGGTCCTGTGGGTCGTACTTCGGGGGCTCCGGCGGCAGCACCTCCCAGGGATAGTCCTTGCGCCGGTTGAGATTGCTGACAATCGAGCGGACGATGGCCAGCGCGTGTTCGTCGTTCAGGGCGTAGTGATCGGTGACGCCCGACGTCCGGCTGTGAACATCCGCGCCGCCCAGATCCTCAGCGGAGACCTCCTCGCCCGTGGCGGCCTTCACCAGCGGCGGGCCAGCAAGAAAGATGGTGCCGTTGCCGCGCACGATCACCGTCTCGTCGCTCATCGCCGGGATGTACGCTCCGCCCGCCGTGCATGAGCCCATGACCGCCGCGATCTGGGGGATGCGCTTGGCGGACATCTGCGCCTGATTGTAGAAGATGCGCCCGAAGTGCTCGCGGTCGGGGAAAACATCGGCCTGGAGCGGCAGAAACGCGCCGCCGGAGTCTACCAGATAGATGCAGGGCAGGTGATTCTGCTCGCCGATCTCCTGCGCGCGCAGATGTTTCTTGACGGTCATGGGGAAGTAGGTGCCGCCTTTGACCGTCGCATCATTGGCGATGATGACGCACTCCTGCCCCTCGACAACGCCAACGCCCGTCACGATACCTGCCGAGGGCGCTTCATCGCGATACATGCCATTGGCTGCCAGCGGATTGAATTCCAGAAACGGCGTCTCCGGGTCGCACAACAGCTCGATGCGCTCCCGCGCCAGCAGCTTGTGGCGCGCTCGATGCTTGGCGATGGCGCGCTCGCCGCCTCCCCGGCGCACCTGCTCGATCCGCTGGCGCAGCTCCTCAACCAGCCCGGCGAAGTAGGCGCGATTCTCCTGATATTCCGGGCTGCTGCGATCTACCCGGCTCTCAAGCACTGCCATACGTGCGAAATCCTCCCTCGACTTTGAAGGCGCTTGCAGCCCATAATACGCGGCTGCGTCTCACGCGAGCATACCACTCCACACGCGCCCGCTTCAATCAATCGCCAATCAATCGCCAATCAATCGGCCAATCGGTCGCCGCCGATTCGCCCGTGCGTTTCCGCTTTTTTCGAAGAGCAGCACAACTTATCAGGTGGCTGGCACATCCTGGCCGTGCGGACCGCTCATCACCTGCTCACGTTGCTAAACACTATGAATGGCTGAGCGGAGTGGGACAACGGCGCGTGGCGACATTTGGGGGAGGGGTTCAAAGTGACGGCAATTGGCCGCGGGCGCGAGGCGGAACTGGCGGCGCGCTGGTCGGCAGGCATGTGGCGTGGGGCAACACTCCAGAGCGAGCGCGGCGAGACGTTTCGCGTGATCTTCGAGGGCAGGCGAGGCGGTGGCGCTGGCCCCGACTTTCGCGACGCGGTGCTGGCGCGCGCCGATGGAACCCGCCTCTATGGCGACATCGAGCTACACCTGCGCCCGGCTGGATGGTACGCACATGGTCACAGCAGCGATCCGCGCTACAACGGCCTCGCGTTGCACGTCGTGCTGACGCGCGGCACGCGCGATCCCACGGAGACGGCGCTTGCCAGCGGGCGGACCGTGCCATTGATTGTCCTTGGCGGCGAGCCACCCCTCCCGCTGCCCCAGGCGCGGGCTGGCTGGCCGTGCGCCGTGTCCCCCAGGCAAGACATGACCGACCTGCTACGGCATGCGGGGATGGCGCGATTCACCGAACATGCCACACACCTGGAGCAAGAATTACGCTCGTGTTCGATTTCACCTGCGCGCGAGAGCGCATGGGACGCGCCGAACCGCGTACTGTGGCTGGCGATGGCCGAGGCGCTGGGCTACGGACGCGACCGCGCCACCCTGCGACGGCTGGGTGCGGCATTGCTGGATACGCATTCCGTGCCCAGCGGACACGCGGCGCTACCGGGCGTCGAGCGGATGCGGGCACGGGGACTGCTGGTATGGCACGAGCGCTGGCGCCAGGACGGGCCGTGGCACTCAGTGGAAACAGCCATTCGGCACGGTGACCCGCGCCGGGCAGTGCGGGCGCTGATCGCGGAACTGCGCGTGGCGGAGCGCGGCTCCGTCTCATCACAACGCGCCGCCATTGTTGCGGTCAATGTCACTCTGCCTTTTGCCACGGCCCTCGCCACGATGCGCCGGGATGACACGCTGGCCAGACAATCGCTGGCGCTCTACCAGGCATGGCCGGGACTTCCCTCCAACCAGATCGTCCGCGAGATGGCGCGCACGCTCGGCCTCTCGCGTTTGCCGCGTGGCGCCGTTACACAGCAGGGTCTGCACCACCTCTGGCAGTCCCTCTGCCACGAAAAGCAGTGTGAGCGTTGCCCCTGCCATTGCCTGTAGCTGCTACACTGGAAAGCGGATAGATGGCAGATGGCGGTCATACCAACCATGCCTTCTTTCATACATGGAGGCGTGAGAGCACGGTGCGCTGCAAGCAGGAGGCGTAAAGGATGGCAGACGAGCGCGGATTCACGACACGTGCGATTCATACGGTTCACTATCACGGCAGCGGGAAAGGCCAGCCCATCGCCTTCCCACTCTTCCAGACGTCCAGCTTCCACTTCGAGACGGCGGAAGAGGAGGAGAGGGTTGCCAGAGGTCAGGAACACGGATTCTTCTACAGCCGCGTCGCCAACCCAACCACCGATGCGCTGCACCAGACCATTGCCAATCTGGAGGGCGGCGAGAGCGCCACCAGCTTCGCATCGGGAATCGGCGCTATCGCTGGTGCGATACTGGCGGTGAGCGAGAGCGGCCAGCACATTCTGGCGACGGACTGCATCTATGGTGGCACCTATCACCTGCTGACGCACACGCTCTCGCGCTATGGCGTCACGCATACCTTTGCCGACGCCACCAATCTCACGGCATTCGAGCAGGCGATCCGCCCTGAGACGAAGCTCATCTGGGCCGAGACGATCTCCAATCCTACCACGGTCGTGCTCGATATACGGGCGCTGGCGGAGATGGCGCATGCCCACGGCGCGCTGCTGGCAGTGGATAGCACCTTTACCAGCCCATATCTCGCCCGGCCGCTGGAAGACGGCGCTGATCTGGTGGTGCATAGCGCGACCAAATACATCGGCGGTCACGGCGATCTGATCGCGGGACTCGTCATCGGGAGCGAGAAGCTGATCCGCCGGGCCAATGCTATTCGCCACGATATCGGGGGCATTGCCGGACCGCTGGAGGCATGGCTGATGCTACGCGGTCTCAAGACACTCGCGTTGCGTATGGAGCGCCACTGCGCCAACACAATGGGGCTTGCCCGCTTCCTGGAGAACCAGCCCGGCGTCACGGCGGTACATTACCCCGGCCTGGGATCGCATCCCCAGCACGCGCTGGCACAGGAACGGATGCCTGGCTTTGGCGGCGTGCTCAGCTTCGAGGTCGCTGGTGGGAAGCCCGCCGCCTACCGAGTACTCGATGCGCTGAAGATGGCGCTGCGCTCCTCCAGCCTGGGCGACGCCGATACGCTGGTGTTGCATCCGGCGTCCATCTCTCACCATAGCCTGAGCGCCGAAGACCGCCAGAAATCAGGTGTTACCGACGGCCTGATCCGGGTATCCGTCGGGCTGGAAGACCTGCCAGACATCATCGCCGACTTCGCTCAGGCGCTCAAGCAGGTCGGATAGCGCTTATGCCCGCGCGGCGATCTTCTGCTCCATCCGGGCCATGGCCTCATCGAGCCGGGCATCGGGCACGGTCAGTGAGAGACGCACGTAGCCCTCGCCACGCGAGCCGAAGTTGGTGCCGGGGGTGACCGCGATGCCCGCGTGATCGAGCAGATCATACGCGAACTCGGCAGACGTGCGGCCCTCCGGGATATGCGGCCAGACGTAGAGGCCAGCCTCCGGCGTCGCCACCCGCAGCCCGATGCGCTGGCACGCCGCCACGACACGATCACGCCGCCGCTGGTAGATCGCGTTGCGCTGCTCGATCCACTCCGGCGGCAGGGCAAGCGCGCGAATCGCGGCAATCTGGATCGGGCGGAAGATGCCCGTGTCGATATTGCTCTTGAGCCGCGTCAGCCCCTCGACCACCGTGGCGTTGCCCACCAGCGCGCCGATGCGGAATCCCGCCATGTTGTACGCCTTCGAGAGCGAATGGAGCTCGACCGCCACGTCCTTCGCGCCTTCGATCTCCAGGAGACTCAGTGGCCGCGCGTCATCATAGCGTACCTCGGCATAGGCCATGTCGTGGATCACCAGCAGGCCATGCTCGCGGGCAAAGCGTACGGCCTGCTCGAAGAAGGAGCGTGGAGCGCAGGCGCCCGTCGGATTGTTGGGATAGTTCAGCCAGAGCGTGCGGGCGCGGCTGAGTGCGGCTTCAGGGATAGCATTGAGGTCGGGCAGCCAGCCGTTCTCCTCTGTGAGCGGCAATTCATGCGCCACACCGCCGATCATCGCCACCGCCGTCGCGGCTACCGGATAGTTCGGGTTCGGCAGCAGCGCGACATCGCCCTCGTTCATGACCACCGCGGGCAGATGCGCCAGCCCCTCCTTCGAGCCAATCAGCGGCAGCACCTCGGTCGCTGGATCGAGCGAGACGCCGAAGCGACGGCTGAACCAGCCAGCGAACGCCTGGCGCAACTCTGGCATGCCCGCATACTCGGGATAGCGCTGATTGGCTGGCTCGCGCGCGGCGGTGGTGAGCGCGTCGAGCACCTCCGGCGGCGTCGGCAGGTCAGGGTCGCCCATCGAGAGGCTGATGACATCAACGCCAGATGCCCGCTTCTCGGCGATCTTCCGGGCGTAGGCGGCGAAGTGATACGGCGGCAGGCTTTGCAGGCGGCGTGAGAGTTCCACAGACAACTCCTTGCTGATGGCCGATGGCGGGCTGATGGCAGGTGGCGCGTGCTCGCGGCATATGTGCCGGCGCGCTCTCCCTACACTCTCCCTACAGTATAGCAGCGAGGAAGGAGGGGCCGGATGGACATTTCCGTACGGTAGGCGCATACTCCCGTTGAATTGACACGCCCGCTGGCCAGGCGTGATACTGGCGATGCGCTGGTGCATCGGGTGGGTGGCCCGTCGCGCGCTGGCCGCTGAGTGGCGAACGAATGGGTGGAGGGCGACGTGATACGGGAAGGGGCCACCTTCGACGGCTATCACCTGGTGCGGCTGTTAGGACGCGGCGGCGCGGGCGAGGTCTATCTTGCTGATCCACCAGCGCGTGGGCTGATACAGGAGCAGGTCGCCCTCAAGATCTACCGCGCCGCCCGTGACGAGCCGTTCGCGCTTGAGGTGATGCGCCAGGCACAGTTAGTCGCGGCGCTCCGACATCCCCAGATTCTGCCGTGCTATACCGAGGCAGCACAAGGCGACGACCTGGCTATCGTCATAGCGTACGCCTCTGGCGGCTCGCTCGGCGATGCCCTGAACACCAGGCGCCCCAGCATGACGCTCCCGCTACGGCCAGCCCTCGTCGCGCGGATCGTGCGGCAGGTGGCGCGCGCGCTGGCCGACGTGCATGCGCGAGGGCTGATCCATGGGGACCTCAAGCCGAGCAATCTTTTCGTGCGAACCGACTCCGAGGGAAGCTCGATTGTCGCTCTCAGCGACTTCGGCCATGCGATGCTCACCAGCACCGCTGTGTGGGAGCTTCAGCGGAACCGGTTCGGCCAGCCGCCCGTCTGGGTCAACAATCAGCTCACGTGGGCCGCGCCCGAGCAACTTCAGGGCAAGGTGTTGCCAGCATCAGACCAATATGGTCTTGCTGCGCTCGCTTATTTTTTGCTAACGGGCGTTCCCCCCGTCTCGGCGGAGGTTCAAGCGCTCATCTCTGGCAATGCACCCCGGCCAATCGTTCCTCCCTCTCGCCTCAATCCAGCGCTCGATGACGAAGTAGATGCGGCGCTGTTTAACGCGCTGGCACCTGTCCCGTTCCACCGCTTCAATGACGTAGCCAGTTTTGCCGAGGCGCTGGACGAAGCGCTGGCGGCGAACAATGCCGGGGGAAGCTATACGGACTATCCCTCGCCAGCCAGTAGCTCGAAGATAGCACGAAGTTCTACGCGCAACCCGGCAAAGCGCACCCTGGCCCACATGAGCATGACGCGCTCGCACAAAGCCGCGAGCAACCGAGCAGCAAGCAAAGAAGACGCCAGCAACGCCATTGTGCTGGATACAGCGGACTTTGGCGACTGGGACGATGCCCCCCCGGCAAAGCGGCGACTATCGCCCCTCACCACACTGGCGCTACTCCTCACGGTATTCGCCTGTGTGATGAGCGTGCTCGTGCTGAATCCCGGCGGGATGCTCCCGGTCCGCCTCGATCTGGCAGGGCTAGCGGGCGCGCAAAGCACGCCGACGGCCATCAGCTCACCCACCCCCGCCAAGACCGCCGCGCAACTCCAGGCGGAATCGCGGCTGCGCGCTGCCCTGGCGAGCAAGCCAGTCTATAGCGACGCGCTCACCGGTACGCCAGCGGCCTGGCTGACGGATGGCAAGTCTGCCTTTTTCGGCGCCGACCATCGCCTCCACCTGCGCAACACCGCGAAGGAGCCGCTCGTCGACGATATGCCCGCCGAAGCCTCCATCCCCAAAGGCGCGTACGTGACCACGGTGGAGGTCGCGCTGCTCACCGGCAGTGCGACCTCCTACGCGGGCCTGCGCTTTCTCGTCTCGACCTCGGCGAAGGGCGATACGTATTACTCCTATCAGGTGAATAGCAACGGGCGCTTCGAGCTGTGGGCGCAGCAGCTCGGCACCGGCTTGACCTTTCTCACAGGTGGGTTTGTCCCGTCGCTCAAAGCGGGCACAGGGGCAACGAATACGCTGGCTGTGCTGGTGGACCCCAAGGCCAGCACCCTGACGCTCTACGCCAACGGCACATTCGTCTTCGAGGCGCCAATCCCTTCCGGCGTCGCGATGACAGGACGCGCAGGTGTGATAGCGGCTGACAGCGGTGTGGAGGCGGCCTTCACTAACTTCGCGATTCACGGCGCCTGACGCCCGCGGTCATCCCGGCTGTCCGCTCCACGGCATGAACGCGCGCTCCCTGTGCGCTATAGTATGGCAGAAGCCGCTGTCATCCAGGGAGACGATACATGTGGAGAAAGACAAGGCCATGCTGACCGTAGAAGAAGCACGCGCGCGCATCCTGGCGCATTTCACGCCGCTCCCCGCGGAGGAGATTCCGCTCACCTCCGCGCTCGACCGTATTCTGGCGGAGGATGCCGTGGCACGCGACGAGACGCCGCCCTTCATCAACTCCGCGATGGACGGCTATGCTCTGCGCTCGCTCGATACGCAGCGCGCGACACCCGATGCGCCCGTCTCACTGCGTCTGGCGGGTGAGGTGCCCGCCGGGAGCGTCTATTCCGGCGTGGTAGCGAGCGGTGAAGCGGTGCGTATCCTGACCGGGGCGCCAGTGCCAGATGGGGCCGATGCGGTCCTGCAGCAGGAGTTGACCGAGGTCAGCGATGGTGTCGTCAGCCTGCGCCAACCTGTCGCCGTGGGCGCCAACATGCGGCCCGCGGGTGGCGATATACGCCCCGGCATGCGACTGATCGCGGCGGGCACGCAGCTTGGCCCGGCGGAGATCGCGCTGCTGGCGGCGGCAGGCATCCATCCGGTCGAGGTAACGCGCCGCCCACGCGTAGCGATTCTGGCGACCGGAGACGAGCTAGCGCCGCTGGGTGAGACGCCGCGCCCCGGCCAGATTCGCGAGACCAACTCACCGTATCTGATCGCGGCGGTGCTGCGCGCGGGGGCAGAGCCTGTACCGTTGGGCATCGCACGCGACCGGGCCGACGATATTCGCGCGAAATTGGAGCGAGCGCGTACCGCTGACCTCATCCTGACCTCAGGTGGCGTCTCGGTCGGCGATTATGACCTCGTGAAACAGATTCTGGCGGAGCAGGGCAATATCGATTTCTGGCGCGTGCGCATGCGACCAGGCAAGCCATTGGCTTTCGGGCTGCTGGGCGAGACACCGCTACTCGGACTGCCAGGGAATCCCGCCTCCGCCGCCGTCACCTTTGAATTGTTCGGACGCCCGGCAATCCGGCGCATGCTCGGCTGTGCGCAAGTCGAGCGGCCAATGGTGCAGGCGCGGCTGCTGGGGAGCGCTCTCGCGCGAAGTGACCGCCGCCACTTCGTACGCGTCCGGCTTTCGGCACGAGACGGGGTGCTCGAAGCACGCCAGACCGGCGCGCAAGACTCGCACCTGATCTCGTCGCTCCAGGGAGCATCCGCTTACCTGATCATCGAGGAGGGCACAGGAGCAGTCGCGGCGGGCGAGCTGGTGCCAGCGATGCTGCTTAATGACGCGCTGCCCTGGGGAGATGACCGGAGCGCGTCTCAGGCGTAGGGAAACACGGGAGGGGGCGCCAGATCGACCAGGCCACGGCTGAGCAGACGTTGGACGATCTCCACCAGCGCCCGCCCGTCCATCTGGAGGGTTGCCGCAATCGCGCCCAGTGGATTGACCCCGTCTATCTGCGCCAGCACGACCCACTCTTCCCGCGAGATGTCCACCACCTGCCCGGTGTCGGGGATGTCGGTGAAAGTCAGCACCGTTTCCGGGATAAGCTCGATGCCGGAGCCATCCGTCCCTGAGTGCGGCGCTGGCGCGGATTGCAGGCTCTGCGTGTATGCGGCCAGAATGTTCTCCACCAGCAGCGGCACGAGCACCAATTCCTGCGGTGGGTGGACGCCATCCATAAACGAGAAATCGCCATCAGGCCAGGAGGCTATGGCCATGATCAGCGCGAGGGCGTCGTTGATCGCCCAATAGTGCAACTGCTCGCGCGTGAGCAATCCATCCGCCATGAGCGCCTGAACGATCTGGCCATCGGGCAGCACCGCCGCCTCATCGAAAGGCACGAGAATCACTTCTTCAACCTGATCCGGCGTCATGAATCCCATGTCGACGAACTGCTCGCTCAGGGGCGGGCCAACCGGCACCCGCTCCACCGCGATCCATTGCCCGCGCCGGAAATAGACCTCGGCGCGCAGACGGGTATGAGTGAGCGTCAGGCATCCATCGCGCTGCTCGGCGGCAACTGCTCTGAGAATGTCGAGAAGGGGCACCTGGCGTAAGTTGCCTGCCAGCGGCATATCGCCTCCTCTCTTTGAGGGTGAGTTGTCAACGAGAATGGGGTACTTCGCTCGATATTATACGCACAACAGCCTGATATCCGATAGTCGCGAGATGATGCCCTGATAGTGGATACCCGGCAGAGCGTAAGACGCATCAGGAAGTCACGGAAGGAAGGACGAGGTGCATAGGAAGCGCTGCCGCAGCCACATGGCAAGGAGAGCATCCCAGGGGAAACACGGCGAGACGCGGCAGCCACATCGCGCGGACCACGACGCGCCCCGCCCAGTGATACCCTACGAGAGGATTCGCCTCGCTGACCCAGACCGGCAACCGATGAAGCTCATTCCGCCGTCGAACGATCATCCTTGAAGGACGTCACCAGACCTACAAGAAACACCACCGCGCCCAGGCCAACCAGAATCGTGCTGGTATGGGCAACGGGGGCAATATTCAGGAGGTAGTGATTGACAACACCAAGCATCGCGAGAAGGATACCGATGGCCGCGAGAACGTAGGTGATGGGACGCATGTGCATTCTCCTGAGTAGAACCGGTGAGCCATGCGCTTGCCGAGTCCGGGCCAGTGACGTAGCCAGGATGTGGACAGTATATGGGGGTAGGTCAACGTCGTCAACCTCGTCCTGAGCAGTTTTGCGGAATGGGGCCGCCCCATGCCTGTCGGAACGAGCGGCAAACATTGACGTGAACGGCAACGTCATACTATACTGGTACCAGTTATGAAACATTACTCAGGCGCGCCTATACGCCCCACGCCTATAGACGCGCCGAATTATTGTCCTCCACGCACATATCCACCGGGAAGTGAGCACTCTTTTCTATGACATTTGAACGGGTACCGAGGAATAACGGGGCACAGGAGGAACGGGAGGCACAGGTGGCTGCTCCAGCGGGCGCAGGGGCAACGCGCCATGAGCCGCCACGCCAGGACGGCCACTACAAGTGGATCGCCTTGTCGAACACGACCCTGGGCGTGCTGATGGCGACGATCAACGCCAGCATTATCTTGATCGCCATGCCTGCGATTTTCACCGGCATTGGCATCAATCCCCTCGCGCCGGGAGAGACGAACTATTTTCTCTGGATGCTGCTCGGCTACATGGTCGTGACGGCCACCCTGCTCGTCACGTTCGGGCGCATCTCAGATATCTTTGGGCGCGTCAAGCTCTACAATCTCGGCTTTGCGATCTTTACGCTCGGCAGCATTTTACTCTTTCTGACGCCCAGCCAGGGCGACAGAGGCGCGCTGGAGATGGTGATCTTCCGCCTGATTCAGGGCGTGGGCGGCGGCTTTCTCTTCGCCAACAGCACCGCCATCCTGACCGACGCTTTCCCCTCGCACCAGCGCGGCATGGCCATGGGCATCAACCAGGTCGCGGCGATCGTCGGCTCGCTGGCGGGGCTGATTCTGGGCGGCATTCTGGCTGCCATCAATTGGCGCATGGTCTTCCTGGTCAGTGTGCCAGTCGGCATCTTCGGCACGATCTGGGCCTATCTCAAGCTGCGCGAGACAGCAACGGTCCGTAGCGGGCAACGCATTGACTGGCCTGGCAACCTGACCTTCGCGGTCGGGCTGACGATCCTGCTGATCGGCATCACCTACGGTATCGAGCCATACGGCGATTCGCCGATGGGCTGGGGCAATCCGTTCGTGATTGGGGCGATTCTCATCGGCATCGTGCTGCTCGCAATCTTCGTCGGAATCGAGCTGCGCAGCGATCACCCGATGTTCCGCCTCGATCTCTTCCGCATCCGCATGTTCTCGTTCGGCAACATCAGCGTCTTTCTCGCCTCGCTGGCGCAGGGCGGCTTGCAGTTCATGATCGTTATCTGGCTCCAGGGCATCTGGCTGCCACTCCATGGCTACAGCTTCGAGGAAACGCCCCTCTGGGCAGGCATCTACATGATCCCGCTGATGGCTGGTTTCATGGCTATGGGACCGATTAGCGGCCTGCTCTCGGATCGCTTCGGCTCGCGATTCTTCTCGACGGCGGGCATGGTGCTCATGGCATTCGGCTTCGTTGGGTTGACACTGCTTCCGGCGGACTTCTCATATGGGGTCTTCGCGCCGCTGCTGCTCCTGCTCGGCATTGGCCAGGGCATGTTCGCCGCGCCAAACACGACCGCGATCATGAACAGTGTTCCGCCGGAACATCGCGGCGTGGCGTCGGGCATGCGGGCGACCTTCCAGAACGCGGCGTCGCTCCTGAGCATCGGCGTCTTCTTCAGCATCGTGACGGCGGGCCTCGCCTCGGCGCTGCCCACCTCGCTCTATAGCGGCCTCTCAGGCGCTGGCCTTCCGGCGCCGCTCGCCACAGGCATCTCACACCTGCCGCCGACCTCCGCGCTGTTCGCCGCCTTCCTCGGCTACAACCCGATGGGCACGCTTCTGCCGCCCGCGGCGCTGCACCAGTTGCCCGCGGCAAACCAGGCGACGCTGCTGAGCAAAGAGTTCTTCCCCAACCTGATCGCCTCGCCGTTCATGGTTGGCCTGCACGCCGTCTTCTACATCGCGGCGGGCATGTGTATCGTTGCCGCCGTCGCCTCGTACTTCCGTGGCAAGCGCTACATACACGGTGTGGACAATGTGCCCGATACCGTGGCTGAGGGCGCGGTCGCCGCGGGGGAAACGCTGGCATCCTCAACGATTCTGGAGCCAGCCGACTAACAAGCGAAACAAGCACGACAAAGGGGATTGTTCAGCCTATCCTTGGCGGGACAATCCCCTTTGTCTATGCCAGCGCGCGCTTGCCTTCGGTCACAACACCAGGACATCCGCCGCACGCACCCAGGATCGCTAACGCACGCCCCAGAGGAATACGCTACCATCGTCACTGGCAGAGGCCAGGCGCATCCCATCGGGCGACCACGCCAGCCCCCAGACCGCGTTGAGGTGTCCTTCGAGCAGGGCCAGCTCTTTGCCGCTTCGCGCATCCCATACCTGCACGATGCCCGATTGGCGCGACGACGCCACCATGCTGCCGTCTGGCGACCAGGTCAACCCATACGACCAGCCTGCGTCGTCGTGGCGCTCGAAGCTTGCCCCACGTGTCGCGGTTGCGCCGTCCCACAGGACGACTTTGCCCTGGTCGTCCGTCACGGCAAACTGGCGGCCATCTGGCGACCAGGCGACCGTATTCGGCTGGAAGTCTGTCTTTGGGATGACACGGCTTCTGCCAGTCGCCACATCCCACACCAGCACCAGATCATCATAGCGCGTGGAAACGATCTGGCGGCCATCAGGCGACCAGGAGATGCCCCAGACAGCGAACGGATACCCGCCGCCGTGGCTGTGGTGCTCCGGACCATCCCAGCCAGCAAGCTGTTTGCCATTCTCGGCATTCCAGAGTAGCACGCTTCCGTCGGAGGTTCCCGCAGCAATCTGGCGGCCATCAGGCGACCAGGTGACGCTGAACAGCAGCGGGCCGCCCTGCAGCTTCTGGACCGAGCGGCCCTGCTTCGTATCCCAGATGCGCACCGTGCCATCGCCATCGGCGGATGCCAGCAGATTGTTCGCAGGGGACCACGCCAGGCTGTAGACTTGAGAGGTGTGGCCATTGAGCGTGGTGAGCCGCTTGCCAGTCGCGGCATCCCAGAGGGCAACCTCCGGATTGGCCCCCGATACCACGAGACGACCATCCGGCGACCACGTCACACCGCGCACGCGATGATTCTTTGCGTCCAATGCGGCAAGGCGACCCATCTGAGCGGCGTTAGCTATGGTAATGCGCTGTGATGGGATGAGCGCTGGCGCGGCGGTAGGTGTGCCGATGCGGTCGAGAATCGATGTCGTGGTGGAGGCGCAGCCCGCAAGCCCTCCCGCAACGCCACCAGCGACCCCACACATCGCTATCAGCCCAAGCGAGCCTCTCAGAAACGTCCGGCGCGAGCAGTGATGGGGAGCGCGCATTCCGCCTCGCCCCGCTGGCGTCTGGCCTGGAATTCCTGCTATCATAAGTAATCACTCCGTGCCCTATATCACGATTGCCATATGTCAACATTGATATAGCCGTGTTTGAGCATAGCATCCGTGGGGTGCCTCGTCAATTGAGTCACAGAGAAGAGAGGGCCTATGATACCGCTCGCATATGCCCTGCTGGGGTTGCTGGCGCGAGCGCCAGGCTCCGGCTACGACCTGATCCGCGAAATGGAGGAGCCAGTTGGATTCTTCTGGCATGCGCGCCGCAGCCAAATTTATCCGACATTGACACGACTAGAGAAACAGGGGTACATCACGCATACCGTCGTCGAGCAGCGCGACCGGCCAGACAAAAAGGTGTACGCGATCACCGACGCCGGGCGAGCCGCGCTGGCAGCCTGGGCCGTCGAGCCGATGGCCATTCCACCGGAACGCGATGCGTTCATGCTGAAGGTGTACTCGTTGTGGCTGGCCGATCCGCGACAGGCGATCAATCTTATCCGCACCTACGCAAGCCAACACGCGGAACGCCTGGCGCGCTACGAAGAAATCAGCGCGACCATCGAACGGAACGCGGAAGCGGGAGGCGAGCTACAGCGCATGAGCTCACCGCGTTTCATCTCCTATGCGATGCTGCGCCGGGGCATCGAGTACGAGCGCGGCTACGTCTCGTGGTGTCGCTGGATGATCGAGACCATCGAGCGCGAGCTTGCGGAGCACGTGGATGAGGTGGATAGGTATTGACCATATTCTCATTGCCTCCAGCCGTTGTTGTCTGTCCTGGCTCGTTCGGTCTCACGCGGCCATTTCGAGAGATCGCTACGTTTGTATGACGGTTGCTCCCGTAGAATACTGCTGGCCGCGATACTTTGCTCTGTGCCAAATGGATAGATAGGCGTTTGCAATTGAAGAGGTGAGCTTGCTGGCGGCGAATTGGTGTTGGGTGTATCGTTAGGCGGCTTGGCTGAATATACCGTGAAATGTTCACAAGATGATCGTCGAGCAGGAGCAAGTGGCGTATCACTCAACCGAATAAATCTGTTGAAGCGTTGAGATCTGTGAAAGAGTCAGTATCGTCGGGAGAGGAACAGATTCCATGCACACCATCAAGCTCGATCATTGCGTTATTCACGTATCTAACTGGGAGCGCTCAAATCGCTTTTACCAGGACGTGCTGGGAGCCGAATTGATACAAGTCGGCTCAGGCTGGTCCTATCGCTTTGGCGAAACACAGCTCAACTGTCATGGTCCGAATGTAGATGCCACGCCAGAGGCAAAACTTCCAGTCATGCCGGGCGGTAGTGATTTGTGCTTTATCTGGACTGGACCAATCGAAGAGGCCATTGTCCATCTTAAGCAGCACAATATTGAAGTCGAGCTTGGCCCGGTTGAGCGATTTGGCTCACGTGGGCATGGGACGAGTGTTTACTTTCGTGATCCAGATGGATCCCTGATGGAGTTCATTTCATATGGGCGGTAACAGGGGACATGGAACTCTGTAACGCCGAAGTCAAGGGGGTTGAAGGGGTGCCGGTGGTGGGATTCGAACCCACAAGCCCGTGAAGGGCAACAGTTTTTGAGACTGTCGCGTATACCGTTCCGCCACACCGGCCAGCCGGTACGCCTGTCACCTCGACATGGCGTACCGTTCGCCTCCGCATTGTATCCGACACACACCCCTTCTGGCAAGCGCTATGCTCCATCCGCCAGTCGCAAACATCTACGCCTTCCATTCGGGACACACCGGGAAAGAAGGAGAAGTCGTATACTATCAGAGATCAGCCAGCCACTCACCCGGCCCATCCATATACCAGCACGAACGATGGCTGAAACAGAAGGCGGCGCATGGCACATCCGCATGTCTATTCAACCGAGGCGCTCACCCTCCGTCGCACCGATTTCGGCGAGGCGGATCGCATTCTCACGCTCTTCACGCCCACCTACGGCAAAGTACGCGCGATTGCCAAGGGCGTCCGCCGGACGACCAGCCGCCTTGCCGGGCACCTGGAGCCATTCACCCGCACGCAGCTCTTGCTGGCGAGCGGACGCGACCTTGACATCGTCACCCAGGCCGAGGCGCGAGAACGGCTGGACGCACTGCGCGACGAGGTCTGGCACGCCACGGCGGCATGGTACCTGGCCGAGCTGGTAGATCGCTTCCTCGAAGATGCCGATCCCCATCCGCACCTCTACAAGCTCTTTTTGGAGATGCTTCGCCAGCTCAACGACGACGCCCGCACGCATGAGACGGCGCGAAGCTGGCTGGCGCTCCGCTATTTCGAGCTGCACCTGCTGACAGACCTGGGCTTCCGTCCCAACCTGCACCACTGTGTCAACTGCGACCGGCCACTGCGTCCCGAAGAGAACGGCTATAGTGCCGAGTTGGGCGGCGC
>DASUWS010000079.1:0-2332 GCA_036378295.1 Ktedonobacterales bacterium | reverse complement strand
GAATCTGATCGTCATGTCTTGTGCCTCCTCGCGCGTGTCGCCGACTTGAGTGCACACACATCGCGCTGTCGCAAGATGCCTGTTATCAGGGATGTCTTCTATCTCAAGCGACGGGACAAACAGCGACACTCACCGGTTGGTGAGCATGGGAAGGGCTTCCAGGGCATTGCGTATATTCCGCTCCGTTGGTGCTGCCCAGTATCGGTGTGTTACCGGAGCGTTGAGGCCATGCCATGCCGTGCCGCACGCCCCCTTTCCCTGCGCCACAGTATGGCTGATCATCCGCGCGGTTGTCCATCGTCTCAGTGGCGGACAAAGGCGGACGAAGAGGGGCAAAGGGGGCAAAGAGGGACAGACATGGACAGGAAGCCGCCAGGGAAGGGCAGCGGCTCTAGCTCGCGCCATTTCTTCCCCGAAAGAAGCACTCCACCTATGCCAGGCTGAGGTTTATTATCCCTTGAAGCGGTACCCCACGCCGCGCACCGTCAGAATCAGCTGCGGAGTGGCGGGGTCGTCCTCCAGCTTCTCGCGCAGCCAGCGCATGTATACGTCCACCGTGCGGTTGTCGCCGTCATACTCGTAGCCCCAGACATGTTCCAGCAGCCGGTCGCGGGTGAGTACGGTGCCGCGATTGCGGACCATATAGGTGAGCAGGTCGAAGAGGCGGGCAGGTAGCTCGATGGGCTGGTCGCGCCGAAAGACCTCGCGGCGGTCCTCATCAATGCGGATGTCGTCCGCCGTCAGAATGTGTGATCCGGGCTGGCCCGGCTCGGCCTGGTCGCGCTGCCCGGTGGGTGGCTGTTCGCTCCGCCGCAGCAGCGCCCGCACTCGTGCCCGCAGCTCGTTCCAGCTAAACGGCTTGGTCACGTAGTCGTCCGCGCCCATTTCCAGCCCAACCACGACATCGCTTTCCTCCCCACGCGCCGTCAGCATCAGAATGGGGATGTGCGCTGTCTCCGGGCGGGCGCGCAACTGGCGACAGACATCCAGTCCATCGAGGCGTGGCAGCATGAGATCGAGCAGCACCAACGCGGGCGGTTGCTGGCGGGCAACGTCGAGCGCGGTTACGCCGTCCGCCGCCGAAAGCACCAGATAGCCCTCGCGACGGAGATTGTATACTATTGTCTCTCGCAGTGCGGCATCATCCTCGACCACAAGCAGTGTGCGCTGGCTCACGTTGCCCTTCTCTCTGGTGCGGCTGCTAGTTCAGTTCCTCGATCTGTCCCGACACCATGTAGATAACATCTTCGCATATATTGGTTACACGGTCGCCGATCCGCTCCAGGTCGTGCGCGATAAAGAGCAGGCTTGCGGCCAGCGGCACGGAGGCGGAGTCGCGCGCCATCAACTCCAGAATCGTGTTGAAGATGGACCGGTACTGTCCATCTACCACGTCATCCTTGCGGCATATCTCGCGCGCCTCCTGCACATTGACATCCACGAACGCCTCGATGCACGCCCGCACCTGCTCGCGCACGAGCCTGGCCAACTCGCTCAATTCGTAGGCGATGGGTGACGTCTCGAAGTCGCGGATGCGCAGTGTCTGCTTCGAGATGCCAACGGCATGGTCCCCCATCCGCTCCAGTTCGTTGATGACCAGCTGAACCGTGATCAACTCGCGCAGATCGCGCGCAACCGGCGCCTGGAGTGCGATGATGTTGATGCAGCGGCTGCGGATGGTGCGTTGTAGCTCGTTGACCTCGCCATCGCTGGCGATGACCCCTTCGGCGAGCATGGCGTCACGTTGTGTCAGCGCCTGCATCGCGCGGGCGATCTCGCTCTCAACCAGCGTTGCCATGCTGATCACCGATTCTTCGATCTCGCGCAGATCCTGGTGAAATGTGTCTCGTGGCATAGTAATTCAGCATTCCCTTCGCGGCACGCGCCGCTGATGGCGTCGATCAGCCGAAGCGCCCGGTAATAAAGTCTTCCGTCTGCCGCTTCTGTGGGCGCGAGAACAGGTCTTCGGTCGGCGCGAACTCCACCAGATTGCCCGTGAGGAAGAACCCGGTGTATTGTGAGACGCGCGCGGCCTGTTGCAGGTTGTGGGTCACGATGACGATGGTGTAGCGTTGCCGGAGATGTTCGATCAACTCCTCGATTTTGAGTGTGGCAATCGGGTCGAGCGCCGAGCACGGCTCGTCCATGAGGATGACTTCCGGTTCGACCGCCAGCGCTCGCGCGATGCAGAGACGCTGTTGCTGGCCACCGGAGAGGCTCAGCGCGCTCTGGTTGAGCCGGTCTTTCACCTCGTCCCAGAGGGCGGCGCTCTGGAGGCTCCGCTCGACGATTTCCCGCGTCTCGCCGGGCTTGTGCCCACCTTGAACCTGCA
>DASUWS010000078.1:0-5839 GCA_036378295.1 Ktedonobacterales bacterium | reverse complement strand
CGGTCGTGCAGCATGAGTCCCGCGAAGCCGAGGAATATCTCGTCAACCATCGTCGCCATGAACAGAATACCCATCCAGCGGAACAAGACCCAGTCATGCAGCGCCGCAACGATTGCCTGGCGCATCTCAACCCAGGCGGATGATGCGGACTCACCGTCGCTCGTGAGTGAGACCGCGGGACGAGGAAAGCGCAGCGGAAGCGCTACACCCGCCGCAAGTAGCCAAAGCGCGGCGGCCATGAGGCTGAGCGCTGTCCACCCACCACCAATGCCAACTGTTGCGGCGACTACCAGCGGCGAAAGCAGATCGCCGACGCTGGAGAGCATGGTCCAGCGTGCCATGGTGCGCGTCGCGGTATTGGGCTGCTGCTCCACTAGGGCAGCCTGCGACAGCCCGACCGCCGCGCCAATTGCGGGATCTGCCAGCGCCACGGCTAGCACTAGCAGGACATAGCGATCGGTTAGCCCCGCCAGCGCAAACGTACCCACCAGGCAGAACATGCCAGCGAGAATCGGCACACGCTTCGAGATGTGATCGCTAGCCAGGTTGATCACTGGCTCAATGGCAAGCGCCGAGATGGCGCCGGCGGTGAAAAGCAGCCCTATCTGCTCGTACGTCATGTGGAAGGTGTCGCGTGCCAGCGGCAGCCCTACCACCAAGAAGCCAAAGGTCAGCTCGTCGAGCAGGGCTGTGCTGAGCAATACTCCGCGCAGCCAGCGTGCTCCAGATTTGTTCAGCCTCATCGTGTTCGTGTCGAATCGGAATGGCACACTATAGCGCAATACAGCATGCTATTGCGCTACTCAGCGAAAACGAGGCGGTTCGGGGTACAGCTCGGTCAGGCCGCTTTCAGCGTTTTCGCGCCGTGTCAGCGTGCCGCCTACTCGTGTCAGCACCAATTCGAGCACTGGTGACACGATGCCGTCGCCAAAGTGGCCGCCGTATGTGTGGTAGTCACGGTTGCCAAGCGTAATGTGCGCATGCACGAATGGCTCGCCATTCAGCAGTCCCGCATTGCCCGTCAGGTGCAATACCTCGAGTTGCTCGTTGATCTCGCGCTCCTCGTACTGCCGGGTTGCCGTGTTGAAGTATTTGAGCGTGACCTGACGCACCCCGCCTATGGCAGTGAATGAGGCGCTGTTGACCTTATGGTCGTTGAGCCAGCCTTTCAATGTCTCCATAACTGGCTCCCCCGCCTCGAAAGCCAACACCGCTTGCGGTCCGTATTCCTGTGCGCGCATTCTGATCCTCCTTTATCCCTATCAGACCATGAACAGGCCATGGAGCGTTCGAGCTATCCTCTCCTGCGTGTCGGACGCGGCGCCCCATAGGGATAGGGATCGTTCTCGTGGAAGATGTAGCGGCTCCAGGTGTTCATGGGCGCATACAGCAACCGCGCGAAATGCTGTGCCGCCACCTCGCGCGCATTGTCACTTCCCTGTGTGTCCATCTGTGATGGTGACTCCATCGGCGGATAGACGAGTTCCAGCGTGTTCTGCGCTGACGCCAGCTGACTCTCTCCAGGGTGTTGATCGGAAAGTCCTCCGGAAGCCTGACTGTCGGTGACTGGTTGTCTCATGGTGGTCTCCTCAATATGGCCGTAGGGCTGTATGAGCCTCCGCATGCTCTTAGGCCCTGCTGCTTGCCGTGGTGTGCTCTCTCAGCAGTATAGACGCTCTGGCAAACGTTTTGGCCGCAGAGTGGCCGTGCTTCGATGCGTCTGGACTTCAACTCATTACCGTATACAGTATGCTGTATACTCTTCGCTCACCTGCATCATTCTGCGGCTCACTCTACGAGTAAAGCTGCGGTTGCTCCATAGGCAGCGCGCCTGGCTCCTGGCATACTGCTCTTAGCAAAGACGATGTGGAGCAGAAATAGTGCCATGCCCCGCACAGAAATAGTGCTACTGCTTGTGAGAAGAAGCAGGTGGCCTGCATATAGATGTACATAGGCTGGGGACCTGGGAGGGAAACGCCATGAACGCAAGAATGATCCGATGTCTGCATTGCGGGCGCCCGTCACCACCGGACGTTCTCTACTGCCCATTCTGCGGCGAAGCCATCGCCCCAAAGCTGGTTGCGGAGCTGCAATGGCTCTACAGTGCATTGATTGATCTCGACACTCGCATCTCCCGAGGCGAGGGCGAGCACACGATTACCTCGCTCCGTGATGAGTATCGCGAGCGTTATCTCTCGGCTCGCCGCGCACCCACTACCCAGCGCTCTGCCACGGCAGCCGCTCCCAAGACTGAAAAGCCTCTGGCTGTCTCAACATCACCCGCAGCGTCTTCCACGTCTTCCACACCGCCCAACCTCGCCGCAGCGATGCCAGCCACTTCCATTCCCGCTGTACCCGCGACACCTGCCCAGCCTCGCGCGTCGCAACCTCCCCAGCCAGTCTTTTCGTGGCAGGCCTTTCTCTCAGAGCAGGCCATTGCCATCATGATGTATATGGGAGGCTTCCTGGGACTGGTCGCGATGCTGAGCTTCGAGATTGGCGGCTGGCAGGCGCTCGATCTCAGTATCAAGCTCGGCGCGGTGATCCTGGTCTATCTTGCCTTTGGCATCGTTGGGCTGGTCCTCCGGCGCCTGCCACGCCTGCGTACCGTCGGCGGGGCGTATCTCGGCGTCTTCGCGCTGATGACCCCGCTGCTGGCGCTGGGAGTCTATCGGTTCGGCTTACAGGCGGCTGGATTCTCTGGAGCGGCGATGCTCTGCCTTTCGTCCATGTATGCCGCCGTCATCTACCTGGCGCTTGCCTGGCGCACCAGCTTTGCCACGTATGCCTATCTCGGCTGGGTGGCGATGATTCTTGCGTTGCTGACCATTGTTTTTTGGGTGAATGCTCCCCGTGAATCGCTCATTCTTGCACTGGCGCTCGCGGCATTGATTCTGCTTGTACCTGGCATATTTCATCGCTTCTCTCTCGCCGCGCTGCTCGAAACATCCGCGCTACAATTAGCTGCCGTGACGTCGATTCTTGCTGCTGGGGGAACGCTCTTCCTGGGATTGGCTCTGTGGAGCAAGAGCCTCCAGTCTCCGACACTCGTAGTCTCACCTGCTCAACTGCCGCAGCCCTCGACCGCTGTCTATGCGTTAGCTGCTGGTGTGCTTGTGCCGGTTGCAGTGGGCTGGAGCTATCTCGCCCGCCATCTGAGTGGTTCGCTGGATGACGAGACGCGCGCGGAGCGCCTCAATGTCGTGGACTGGCTCATCGTGGCCGCTGCCACGCAAGCCGCGATTGCGGTAGCCTCCTGGCTGGGTGCTGACCGCCACGCCATGGCGATTGTGCTGGCGATGCTTGCGCTGGCCGAGATGGCTTTGTTGTTCATCCTCTGGCAACGTGTTCGCGAGCGTGTGGAGCTGCGCTATCTGGTCGAGGCGCTGGCGCTGACACTGGCCGTCGGCGGATGTCTGGGAGTGTTCAGAGACTCCCCGCCCAACTGGCCATATTTGCTGGCGCTGACTGCGGGCGTTGCCGTCACCGTGGGCCTGGCGATCTTTGAGTCTGCCCCGCTGTGGCTGCTGGCTGGCGGTGTTTTTCTCTCGCTCGATTATCACACGCTGCTCGATGCTCTCTTCCAGCCCGCGAGCACATTCGCGACGTCCGGTCAGGAAGCGACGTTCTGGTCTATCGCCACAACCTTGCTCGTTGTTGCGCTGACCGTTCCCTGGCTGGTGGCGCCGCCAACCTCGCGCATACAGCGGTTTGCTCCGCCGGTCTACGTCATCGCGCTCGCGAACGCCCTCTATGTCACGCGGGATCTTTTGAGCCATGATGCGTTCCTTGCCACGCTTATCCTGGGCCTCAATGTGTTGCTGGCGCTCCTGGCTGGCTGGCGTTCGCGCCACCCTGTGGCTGGTGGTCTCGTCGCTGGCTTCTTCGGTTTCTTTCTCCCGTTGCCTCTCTCAGTTGCTCGTGGTGAGAGCGATCTCGTTGCGGGTGCTGCGCTCGCGGCAGTGGTCGTTGCGCTGGCAGCGCTCGGCATTCGCGCGCTGCTGGGCCGTGCCGCCGCGCTGCCAGCCTATCTGATCGCGCTCTGGGTGAGCCTGGTGGTCTCCTGGCGTGTTCTTGTCGCGCCGGGCAATCTCGCAGGTGTGCGCTTTCTCGACATCTCGTCCAGCGCCTGGCTGTTGCTGTCCCTGGCAGTTCTGGCGACGATTGCCATCCTCTGGGACAACCTACCCTGGGCGCTCTTCATTCCTGCGCTGTATGGGATGATCGCCGCGTTGATCACCGCTGGCCTGTGGGGCGTGGCCCTGACAGTGGCGCTGGCATCCACTGGGGCGCTTCTGCGCCGGGTACGCGGGCGTTGGTATTGGAGCATGCCATGGCATGTTGCCGCGCTGCTCGCATCGCTCGCCCAGTTGAACGTCTTCATCGTGCTGGGATTGCGAGGAGCAATTCCGCAAGATCAGCCACTCTACGTCGCGCTGCTCTTCGCGCTGATGGCCTATCTCGTGGCGGGGGTGGGCCGCCAGCCCTGGCTTACGTCCGTAGTCCCTGTCTATATCTTCATCGCCGCCGCCTCGGCACGTGACCCGTACAGCTTCCTGAAAATCCTGGCCATTACCTTTGGTGTCATCGTCGTCGGGGTCATATTGCGGCTTCGCTTCAGCCGTCGCTGGGCGTTGGCGTGTTATCTTTCCGCGATTGGTCCGTCGCTCGCTGCGCTGGCGCACGCAACACCCAATACCCACGGCGTTGCCGAGGCGCTTCTGCTTACCTTCGCTGTGACCGCTTATGGGGTCGTACTGATCGAACGCGCTCCGGTTGCGGGCCTCGTCCCGGTTGCCTACGTCGGGCTGGCGGCAAGTGTTCAGCCCGATGCCCACGCACTGCTACCGCTCTCGCTGCTGCTCGCGGCCGCGGGCATCGGCATCGGGCGTATTGCTGGCTGGCGCTGGTCATGGCCCGCCTACACTGGGGCGCTGATTGCCGCCGCGACAATGGCCGTAGCGGGGATACACCAGCCCGCATTTGAGGGGTGGGCGCTTCTGACGCTCGCGGTTGCCGCCTATCTGGTTGCCCTGATCGAATCGCAGGCAGAGGTGGTGGCGCTGGCCATGCTGCTCGGCGCGTTGGCTCTCGCGGCGGGCGCCAATGCACTCGACCTGCCAACGTGGCAGATGCTGCTATTGTTCGTCGCGCTGTCGTGGGTCTATTATGCGGCTCAATGGATCTGGGGTGTGCTCTCCTGGCTGCCCAGCCGCCCGGGGCATCCCTGGTGGCTGGGTTCGGATGCGCCTCCTGCTGTGCGGCTACGCTGGCAGGATAGGCGCTTCGTTGGAAGGCTGGTACACCGTGGCGCTGGGCTGCTGCTGGGAAGCGGTGTCGTTGTCGCGGCGCTCATGATGTCTGATACCTACGCAACGCACACAGCACTGGCGCAGGTTGAGGTCGTGGCGCTGCTCTCGCTCTCGGTTATGGTTGCCCTCAGTGCGCGGGTGATTCCGCTCCACGCGCTCTGGTATGTCTCTGGAGGACTGCTGGCCGTGGCGGTCAGTTGGGAGTTACGGTGGCTTGGCGCGGACAACATCCAGGCATTCGTCCTTGCGCCCGGCAGTTACTTGCTGATTATCGGGGCGCTGTTGCCCGCTGATAACCATCTGCGCAATCCGGCGCGGCTGGGGCAACTGGCATCGCTGTTCGGGGCGTTGCTGCTTCTGCTGCCAACCCTGACACAGTCCTTTACGACGACGCTCTCGGAAAACTGGATCTATGCCACGGTGCTCGCGCTGGAGGCGCTGGTCATCGCCGCCATTGGCGTGGGAACACACGCCCGCGCGTTGATCCTGCTCGGTACTGGATTTTTCGGGCTTGCCGCCATTCGCGG
>DASUWS010000077.1:0-14258 GCA_036378295.1 Ktedonobacterales bacterium | reverse complement strand
GCTGATCGCAGGGGCCACGGATGATGAGGCGGCTGGTCAGAAGATCAACCAGTTGATGGCGGTTATGCGCTCGCTCAACGCCATCGCCGCTGATCGCACGGTCAAGGACTCTGCCAGCCTGGCCGCTGATATTCGCACGCTGCGCGACCGCTATGCCATCACATTCGGAAACGTCGCCACGCACAGTGAAGACGAGATCGCCCGCCTCGGTCGCGCGCTGCCTGCCATGTCAGCGCGTGAGGCGATGCGACAGCTTCTCGCGTTTCTTGAGCCGCCAGCCATCGCGGCCACGATGGGGCCGTCCCCAGCAGCGCAACCCACTGCGCCAGAAGCGCGCGAGACGAACGAGACGAACGGGCATCAGGGTAAATCACCGCTGACGTCGTTCCGCAGGCGCATCGCGGCGTTCTTCCAGAACCGCAAACGTATCCCGCTTCTCCTGGGCGTGCTCAGTATCATCACCCTGATAGTTGTCCTGATTGCCGTTGCGGCGGGAATGCTGCGCCGCCAACCGACGCAGCCGGGACAGATCACTACGCCAACATCAGCCATAGCCGTCTATTTCACCGGTCCATCTGGCCAGGTGAGCAACGGTGTGGACCAGCGCGTCGTCGCTGACCTGGATCGGGCGCGGAAGACGATCGATCTCGCATCGTTCGACTTCAACCTGCCAAGCGTGACCAATGCGCTGGTGCGCGCGCAGAGTCGGGGCGTGACGGTGCGTGTGGTACTGGATGAGGAGAACGGCACGCAAACGCTCCGGGCGAGCGACGCACCGGACAAGCAGCAGTTTGATGCCCTCCCCACGCTGTCCGCTGCCCATATCCCTGTCGCGGATGGTGGCCGCTCCACTGGATTGATGCACAACAAGTTCATTCTGATCGATGGCGCGATCCTCTACACAGGTTCGTGGAACATGTCTTTCAACGATACCTTCCGCAACAACAATAACCTTCTGCGCATTACCAACCATGAGCTGG
The DNA here is from genome assembly GCA_036378295.1 of Ktedonobacterales bacterium. Classification (GTDB taxonomy): domain Bacteria; phylum Chloroflexota; class Ktedonobacteria; order Ktedonobacterales; family JADMIN01; genus DAHUXT01. The sequence goes on along the minus strand of DASUWS010000077.1, from coordinate 13,278 downwards.
TCGCCAATTACCAGGCCAAGTTCAATGAGATGTTTGTCGATCATCGCTTCGGCGCGAAGTCCACCGTTGGCGCGTCAACTCCCCGACTCACGATGGATGGGATAACGGTCGAGAATTACTTTTCGCCCCACGATCACATCATGAGCAAGCTCGTGGCGCTGGTTGATGGCGCGAAGTCGTCGGTCCACTTCCTTGCCTTCACGTTTACCAGTCCCGATCTGGCGGACGCGATGATCGCACGGGACAAGGCAGGTGTGGGGGTGCGGGGCGTGATCGAGAATCGCGGTGCCTTGCAGGGTGTCCTGCCGGACCTCTTCTGCAAGGGCATTGCCGTGCGAACCGACGGTAATCAGTACACGATGCATGACAAGGTCATCATTCTCGATGGTCAGACGGTTATTACCGGTTCGTTCAATTTCACGCAGTCGGCGGACCGATACAATGATGAGAACGTGATCATCCTCCATGATCCTGCCCTTGCGGCACTCTACGAGCAGGAGTTCGGCCGCATCGTCGCCGCGGCCAAACAGCCGTCAAACGTACGCTGCGCCGCCTGACAGCCGGAAGCGTCTTGTGCGGCGCTGGATGTTTCTCCCATCTCATCCTGGCGCTATACCCTGACCGGCTCAATACGCGCTCACGCTCAACGGTAGAAAGAGTGCATTTGCGCGTGATCTGGCATGGTCTGTGCAACATCTCGACTCCTCTGGCAAGCACGCAAGACAACGTATTTGAGAACATGCCCAAGGAGGATTCGATGACGCAGACCGGTTCGACGACTCAACAAACGTTGGAAGCCAGCAGGCCGCTTCTGATCGAAGAGCAGACTACTGTGCGGGCGCCAATCCATCGAGTATACGAGGTATGGCGCGACTTCACACGGTTTCCGGAATTCATGAGCAACGTCGAGGAAGTACGTCCAGTAGGTGGCAGTCGCTATCATTGGGTGGCGCGTATCTTTGGCGTCAAACAGGAATGGGATGCTGAGACTACGGAGACGACGCCCGACCAGCGCATCGCGTGGCGTAGTGTCAGCGGGGCACCCAACGCGGGCACCGTTACCTTGAACGAGCGCGAGCCGGGTGTCACCGAGGTGCGGGTCGCCATGGAATACACTCCCCCCGCTGGGGAGGTGGGCAAGGCTCTTGATAAACTGACAAAGACAACGCAGCGCGAGGTCAAAGAAGACCTGCGCAACTTCAAGCGTCAGGTGAGCAGGGAGGCGCCGGAGGGCCTCTTCAGGCCTGAGCCAGGCCCAATCGAAGTTGGCTCGATACTCGCTTCGCTGGCGGGACCGGCCGCTGGCGCGGCTATTGGTGGTGTGTCGGCGTATTTCCTGGAGCGACAGGTGACCGAGCCGCCCGTCTGGAACAAGCCCGCAAGCTGGATCGCCGTACCTCTGGCGCAGGCAGCACGATGGCGCATGGGAGCGATTCAGAGCCCGATTGTCACTCCGCAGCCTGTCGCGAAGCCAGCGACGATTCTGAGTTGGGCGATGGCCGGTGCGGCGGTTTGCAGTATCGCTGCCTCTGCCGCCTTACGGTTCACCAACCGCCGGCACGACGCGCTCTTTGTCGGACAGTGGGCGCCGACATTCCTTGGCTGGGGCTTGCTGGCGCGACTCCAGGGACATCGCGGTACCCGCCACGATCTTGGCCCAAGCGTCGCAAGCTGGTCCTTCCTGGGAGCATCAATGGGGTCGGTCATTTCGTCGGCGATCCAGCAACTGCGCGGCAAGCGGCACGACGGGCTGTTTGTGGGCCAGTGGGCGCCCACATTCATGCTTACTTCGGCGGTCGTCCGGCTGTTGAACCGGTAAGCGGGCGCAATCACCTGCGCAGTTCTGACAACAGGCTTCTGATATCCCGACGACAGGTCGCGGCGCCGTCGGGATATCGGGAGATATGAGATACAGGCTACAGCCGGTAGCCTTCCTCGCCGTGCGTGGCCAGATCAAGCCCCATCATTTCTTCCTCAGGTGTCACGCGCAGACCAGAGCGCTTGAGGAGCCGGAGAAGGATGTAGGTCATGGCGAAGGCGTAGACCAGGGAGGCGGCCACGGCGAGCGCCTGTATCGCCAACTGGCGTGGATTGCCGAAGAGCAGCCCATCATTGCCCGCGCTATTGATCGCTTTCTCCGCGAAGACCCCGGTCAAAATGGCGCCCGTGAGGCCGCCGATGCCGTGCGCCGCCCAGGCGTCCAGTGTGTCGTCGATGCGCGTCTTCTTGCCTCGGAAGAGGAGCATGACGTACGTCGCCACCCCGGCGATAATGCCGATAGCGATACTGGCCATCGGCCCGACGAAGCCGCTGGCTGGCGTGATGGCGACCAGTCCACAGACTGCCCCCGTCGCCGTGGCCATCGCGCTTGGCTTGCCTGTCTCCGCCCAGCTCAGCGCCATCCATGTCAGTCCTGCCGCCGCCGCTGCCGTATTGGTCACGACGAACGCGCTCACCGAGAGCGGTGAGGCTCCTAGCGCGCTCCCGCCATTGAAGCCGAACCAGCCGAACCAGAGCAATGCGGCGCCGAGCAGCACCAACGGGACGTTGTTCGCTTCGATAGGCTGGCCTGGCTTGATCCCAAGCCGTCTGCCGATGACCATCGCCGCGGCAAGCCCCGCGAATCCGGCGCTGATATGGACCACCGTGCCCCCGGCGAAGTCCAGCGCGCCCAGGCTATGCAGCCAGCCGCCTGTTCCCCAGACCCAGTGGGCGATGGGGTCGTAGACCAGGGTCGTCCAGAGGAGGATGAAAAGCACGAGCGTGCGGAAACGGATGCGCTCCGCGAAGGAGCCGATGATCAGCGCGGGAGTGATGATGGCGAACATCGCCTGGAAGATCATGAAAGCGAGCTGTGGGATGCTACCAGCATAGGAAGGATTTGGCGCATAGCCGACGCCGCGCAACCCGAAAAAGTTGAGTCCGCCGATCACACCGCCGATATCGTTGCCGAATACCAGACTATAACCGACGAGCACCCATTGCAGGCTGACGAGGCAGAGAATGAGCAGTGATTGCTTGATAACGCTCACGACATTCTTGCTTCTGACCATGCCACCGTAGAAGAATCCCACAGCGGGCGTCATGATCATTACCAGCGCTGCGGATGCCAGGACCCAGGCGGTATCGCCGGTATTGATCGCCTGCGCGTTGAACGCTCCAGCGGAGGCGCCTGCGAAGAGTCGGGATGCCAGGCCAATGAGCAGGCCCATGCCCAGCAGGATAACGAGGTAGCGGGCGAACGGGCGCCGTATGGCTCCTGCTGGCGCCGCTGCGGAGAGTGCTTCGGGAGTCGTTGACGTGGTGGCCACAATGGTCTCCTCTCATACCAGCATACAAGAGCACGCGGGGATACAATGGCTTCATCCCCGAGAGAGACCCACACGGTCGAAGCGGCAGCAACGCCACACGATTTATGCACCATGCACTGTAAACGAGGGTACATGGCGTGCCGATGACTGGTCAACTGATATTTCCGCTGAAGAACACCTGGAGATATAGTGCAAGATGCACAAGCACGCGGGCGCGGAGCGGCGGATAGAAGTGCCGGCGGTTCGCGGAGCCAGATATGCGGCGATACGTTGCTTATCGCATGTGTTGTGCATGAGGTGGGGAAGTATGATTCTGAATGTTCTTGTGAGCAAACGTCAGGTAGCTGACAAGGCCAGCAATCACAGCCGCTAAGACCAGGCTGATCAACCCTGTCCCCAGTCCCATGCCACCCAGGCTGTTGGGTCGCCCCAGCCAGTCCGCAAACGAAGCGCCGAGCGGCCGCGTTACGATGTAGGCGAACCAGAAAGCCGCCACCTCGTTCAATCCAAGCAGCCAGTAACCCACCGCCGGTAATGCGAATAACGCGGCAAACAAGACGCCCGAAATGAAGTAGCCCAGGTGGAGCGTTGTCGCGGTCATATCCCCCACAGCAGTACCGAGCGCGAATGTGGTGACCACGGTAGCCCAGTAAAATAGCTCGCGCCGGGGGGTGTAGATGGTATGGATAGATAACGTTTTCTCGCTGGCGTACCAGGCGAGAAAGATGACGGCGAGTGCGCCCGCAAAGAAGGTGGCCGAGACGATGTATGGGATGCCAAAGCCAACGTGTAAGACGTCCGCCATCATTGTTCCGAAGATCGCTACCATGACGACGGCCAACCAGTAGATCCACGGCACATAGCGGCGAGCGATGAACTGCAGGGCTAGCGCGGCGACGAAGCATATGCCGCCGAGCGCCACCGCGGCGTATGGGTTGATGGTGCGCACAAGATAATCCGAGGTCGTCTCGCCCATCCCGGTCGAGAGTATTTTGATAATCCAGAAGAACACCGTAATTTCCGGAACCTTTTTCGCAGCATAGACGACACTGCGCATAGGCTGGGTCGGTAGAGCATCTGTGCCGGGGACGCTGTAGTTGGTGTTCAGGCGGTGATTTGGGGTGGGACTGCCCATAGGCTCCTTCTCCAATGATGTCCGATGAATGATAGTGGCTTAGCGATCATCCAGCCATGTACGTGCCTGTCTTAGTGTAGGGTAGCTACGCAAGAAGTCAATACCACATAGGCAATTTGATGTATTGGCTGGCCAAGTGCTCATTGTCCACTGCCAGATGGGTCGGCACAGGGTACAGCACATGAAAAGGCCGGAGCGGAGGGAATTGCTCTCCCCACTCCGGCCCTCGTCTATCCAGCAATCCTGTGGCCCGAATCCGTAGCGGCTATGGTTATGCGGGTTGCTCCGCGAGTGGCCGCTCGACGGGCATCTTGCGCCCCGGCAGCCACCAGTTCCAGCGCCCCAGCAGGCGCATCGTCGCGGGCACCAGCAGCGTGCGGATGATAGTCGCGTCAATCAGCACCGCCAACGTCATCCCCAGGCCCGTCTCCTTCATGATGACGATGCCCGTGAAGACGAACGCGCCCGCCACGATGATGAAGAGCAGCGCCGCGTTGGTGATTACGCCGCCTGTCTTCTCCAGCCCACGCGCCACCGCATAGCGGTTGTTGTGCGTGCGCAGCCACTCCTCGCGGATGCGCGAGAGCAGGAACACCTCATAATCCATTGAGAGGCCGAACAGGATGCAGAACAGCAGAATCGGCACAGTGCTATCGACGAACCCGGTGGAGGTGAAGCCGAGCAGGTTGGAGAAATGGCCTTCCTGGAAGATGAAGACCAGTATCCCATACGCGGCCGTTACCGACAGCACATTCATGATGACTGCCTTGAGCGGCAGCAGCACCGAGCGGAACATCAGCAGCAACAGCACGAAGGTTGCCCCCAGGATGAAGGCGATGGCTTTCGGGAAGTTGCCATAGAGGTAGCTGTTGAAGTCGAGGCTGACCGCCTGGAAGCCGCCCACCTGCATCTTCATGCCGTCCGCGCCCGCGCTGTAGTGGCTGCGCAGATCATTGATCAGCGCCTTGCCATCGGTGCTATCAACCGGAGCGTTAGTGCTGACGGTAATCAGCGTGATGTCGTTGTCGGTCGTCGAGCCGACCAGCTTCGCCAGCGCTGGATTCTGCGCGTAGGCGCCCGTCGAATAGAGCGTGATGAGCTGCTGGAGCGGCACCGTCTGCGCGCCCGGCGTCTGTGGCAGCATCGTTATGCTCGTTACACCCCTCACATGCTCGCGGCCCACGAGCCACTGCGAGAGGCCCTCCAGCTTGAGCAGGTTGTCCCGCGTCAGCATGCTGGAGCCATCCGAGGTCTGAGCGATGATGTAGACCGGGTTCTCGGTGGTGCTGGGGAACTGCTTGTTGATCAGATCCATGCCCACTCGCGACGGCGCGCCATTCGGCAGCGAGCTAGTGGTCGGCGTGCCGATGCTGATCGAGAGGATCGGCCAGCCCAGCACAATCAGCAACGCGCAGACCCCGATGATGATCAGGACCGGGCGTCGCATTACCGCCATCGCCCAGCCGTGCCAGAAGCCCCGGCGGTCGCTCGTCTCATCGATCTCGTGACTCCGCCGCGCAACCAGCTTGCCAATTATGGGAACACGCAGGGCATTCACCTTATGGCCCAGCACGGCGAGAAGCGCCGGAAGCAGGGTCAGAGCGGCCAGCACCGCCGCAGCGACAACACACATGCCGCCCAGTCCAATCGAGGTCATGAACTGGATGCCAATCAGCAACATACCCGCGAAGCCGATAATCACCGTCAGGCCGCTGAAGAGAATTGCCTCGCCCGCCGTCGAGACGGTCCAGCCGATGGCGTCCCGCACGGAGCGTCCGTGCCCCAGTTCCTCGCGGAAGCGGCGGATCATGAAGAGGCTGTAGTCAATCGAGATGCCCAGGCCAACGATCGTCGCGACATTCAGTACAAAGACGCTCATCTGGTTGTGTGCCGCGATGGGATAGATAATCGCCATTGCCACCGGCACCGCCACCAATGCCAGCGTCAGCGGCATCAGCGCGGACAGCAGGGAGCCAAAAACGATTAGTAGCACCAGCAGCGCCACTGGCAGCGCGTACATCTCCGCCTGCTCGGCGTCATGCTGAGTGATCGAGGTGAAATCGGCATAGATGGCTGGGCTACCCGTCAGATACACCGTCGCCGGGCCAGCATCCGGCCCGCTCGGCAGCATCTTGCTGATGTCGGGAACCTGCCGCTCGACGTAATCGGTGTTCTTGTCGAAGCTCACGGCCAGGTAGGTGGAACGCCCGTCCTTGCCGGGGCCAGCGTTCGTCACGCTGGTGACGTGTGGATAGCCGTGGAACTTGTCCGCGACGGCGTTGACCTGCGCCTGATACGCTGGGTCGGTCACCGCGACGTTATCAGCATGGAAGGCAACGAGCAGCGTCGAAGGCGGCGCATGGAGGCGATCTACCAGCGTATCGCCCACACGCACCGACTCGCTCTGGTTCATCGAATACCCGCCTCCGGTCAGCTTGGAGGTCAACCGCGTCGCGAAGGGAACGCTGACCGCCAGGCCGATCACCCAGAGGGCGATGATCACCCAGCGCAGGCGGTAGATCAGGCGCCCATAGTTGAAGCCAAGACGGTAGAGACCGTGGGTATGAAGCTTATCGTCGCTCTCCACGCTCACGGAATCGCCACCCATGACGATCCCACTGCGCGGCTTGTCTTGCAGTTGCATTGCCAGTCCTTCCGAAAACAGCCCAGAGGTCTGTGTTATCGCTATCAGCCAGTTCGATTCCTACCGCCTGGTTGTTTCTCTCTCCGTCCGTGGTTCCTGAGCAGTAGGAATCGCGACTTCAGCCTGCTCCAGGCACACCCTGTACCACGTCCTGTACGTCACAATTCCTTCATGCACACCGGAATCAGAGCAGGTACGTCGCTTATCCAGAGGTTGAGCCGGGCAAAGTAGCCCAACAGATTATACGAACGCTGCCAGTGCGTAATGCTCCATCATTTGGAGTATTTCTCGTGTGATTTGTGTCACGAATCTATGCATGCGCCGATCCATCTCATATGTCAACAACCCCCGCATAAATGCGGGAGCTTGCAGCTAGCCCGCGAGGGCCGCCGCGTCTGGCCGATTGACTGCGGCCCGGCTGCGAGCACAAATGTTCACAGCCGCGTTCACGTCGGCATGAGCGGAGAATCCACAGGAACGACAGAGGAAATGAGATTGCGTACGACGATTCGCCTTCTCACAATGCCCGCAGGCGCTACAGGCCTGGCTGGTGTACGCCGGGTCTACATAGGCCACCCGCACGCCTGCCAGCGCCGCTTTGTAGGCAATGAAGGCGCGAAGCTGAAAGAAGCTCCAGCTATGCAGCACTCTCCGCTGGCGTCTCGAACCGTTGACTCGGCTGCGGATATGCGTCAGGTCTTCCAACGCAATGCCGCGCCCTGTGCCTTTCGCCGTGCTGACAATCGCCTTCGAGAGACAGTGGTTCACATCCTTGGCAAAGCGTTTCTCGCGTCCGCTGCGCTTCCTGAGCAGCCGTTTCGCGCTCTTCGTGCCCTTCTTTTGCAGCTTCGCCCGGAAGCGCGCATAGCGGGCGCGTACCTGATTGACATGGGCGTGCTTGGGGGCCGCCGAGTAGTTCAGAAACTCGCCATCACTGGTCGTCGCCAATTGGATGACGCCCAAATCTACGCCCAGGAAATCATCTGTATCCGCATGCGTTGGCTCCGGCGCATCAACGGTTATCGCCAGAAAGAAGGTGTCATTCCGAACCAGCAAATCCGCCTGCCCGCGTGTGCGTTGGAGCATGCCCTCGGCATAGGCGCCAAAGCGGAAGGGCATCTCTACGCGTCCATCCAACGTCAAGAGCGAGACACGATCAATGCGGGGGAAGCTACAGATGCGCTCGTCATAGACCATCGCGCCATGCGGGCGGAACGTCGGCTGGATCTTTTTGTCCCGCTTGTAGGCTTCGCTCACCTTGCTGATCGCACGGATCGTCATTTGTGCCGACAACCCAAACTGCTCGCGGATATCATAGTAGACCAGCTTTTGCAGCTCGATCTTATTGGCGCAGCGCTCACGATAGGCCACCGCCGCAATGGCATTGCAGGCGGCGTTGAACGTCTCCAGCGTCCGCAGGAGCGAAGCGTGTTGTTCCGGCGTGGGAGCCAGCTTGACGAGCAAGGTTTGTTTCATAGAACAAATGTGTCACAATTGAGCATACACGTCAATTGGATAGTACCGTCTGCGGGCGGCGGCGCATTCCTCCCCGCCATGAATGGACGGGGCTTCCTGCGCCGATTTTCTGTGAAGTGACAGGTTGCCAGGTGCTCAGCCGTTGCTTATACTGGGGACACCTGCCCCCGGCAGCGCGGAAGGGAGATGGGCAGCGTACCTGAACGGGTGGAGAGTGGCATGGCGGTAGCAGCAAAGGAATATATCGGCCGCATTCTCGGCGGCTATCGGCTGGTGGCATTGCTGGGCGCGGGTGGTGCGGGCGCGGTATTCTTGGGCGAGCGTCTCGACGATCCATCCATCCAGCGTGCGATCAAGGTGCTGTTGCCATCCGAAGACCTCTCCGCGACTGAACTGTCGTCCTTCCAGACACGCTTTCTACGCGAGGCACAGGCCGCCAGCCAGTTGCGTCATGCCCACATCCTTCCTATCCTCAGCTACCATGCGGAGACCAGCGGACTCAGCTACATGGAGCTGCCGCTGATGCCGGGAGGTACGCTCGCGGCGCGCATCGCCGACGGACCGCTGCCGCTCGACGATGTCGCCAGCTACCTGCGCCAGATTGCCAGCGCGCTCGACTACGCCCACCGCCAGGGCGTGATTCATCGTGATGTGAAGGGCGTTAACGTCCTGCTGGAGCGCGACGGGACGCCCCTTCTGGCGGACTTCGGCATTGCTCGCATCTTCGAGCGCGGCACCACACAGCCGCTCGATACGACTGGCTCCAGGGCGCTCACGCGCACCGGGCAGGTTATCGGAACGCCTAGCTGCATGGCGCCAGAGCAGTTCACCGGAGGAGCCATCACCTCGCAGTTGGACATCTATGCGCTGGGCGTGCTGGCGTGGCAGATGGTGACGGGCGCGCTGCCCTTCACTGCGAGCGATCCACTGCAGTTGGCGCTGCAACATCTGAATACCCCACCTCCCTCGGCCCGCGCGCTCCGCCCGGAGCTTCCGGAGCCAGCCGACGCGGCGCTGCGGAAGGCGCTCGCCAAACGTCCCGAAGACCGCTTCGAGAGCGCGGGTACGTTCGCTACGGCCTTCACTGATGGATTGAGCGGCGACTGGCATCCCGTGCTTACGGCACCGATCGCGACGAATCACGCCCTCGATACGACGCTAAGCGAATTGGCTATCACGCCGGAAGCGCTGGAGGCGGCGAATGGGGCCCATGCCGATCCCCGTACCCGGGTCGCGACACGCAAGCTTCCCGAGAATCAGCCGCCCGCGCACGAAGAACAAGGAAACGCCGGGACCAAGGGGCGCATTGCCCGCGCCGCGCGTACAGGTGCCCTCGTGATGGCGCTGCTCGTGATCGTAATTGGCGGAGTGCTCTACGCCCCACGCATTCTGCCAGCCGTCTCTGGTTTCGTCTCGCCGGCAACTTCTACAGCCACCACGCAGCCGGAGCCCTCGCCAACGGCAAACGCGTTCCAGCCGTTGGTGCACGTGGGCAACACGCTCTATGCGACGACTGCGCCTGGTCAGTGCGATACGCACGATGCGGAATGGTTTACGAACGTAGAGGGCCAGCAGCAGCACTGTCTCAGCGGCGGTACCGTGCTCACTGGAGCAAACTGTCCCTGCCCACTGGCGCTCGTCAAACTGGCGCGTCTGCCCGGCGGCGCTTTCCCGCAGAACTACATCATTCAGGCGCAGATACAGTCAATTGGCATCAGTCGCACTGATTACTTCGGCTTCAAGTTCCGTGAACAGGCGACGACCCCTGAATCGGTCACCTTCGGTGGCTATGGCTTCCTGGTGAATGCCAACGGCGAGTGGGAGTACAACATCTACGATTCTGCAGACGGCCACAAGACGACGCTCGATCGCGGTGAATTGCCGACGACTCTGGAGCAGCCGCATACCTACGATCTCATCGTCAACGGCGGTGACTTCACCTTTGCGGTGGATGGCAAGTCTATCGTGACCAAGCGCGATACTACCTACTCCGGAGGCATTCTCGACTTCGCCGCCGAGCCGCGCTGTGTCATCTTCATCAGCAACGTCGCCCTCTACTCGCTGCCGTGAGGTATTCATCAGGCGGAGACACGGCGGCCAGGAGCCGGGGCGCATCTTCCGCTTCTGGCATCGAGCCAGTAACACCAGATGCGCTGGGTAGCCTATACTGGACACCAGAAAGCAGGAATCCAGAAGGAGGCAGCCAGCATGAGTGATCTGGATACGCGCGAGAAGTACGCGCGTTACGTCACCACCAGCTTTACCACCGTCGAGCCAGTCGTCGTCCAGAGCGCCGAGGGCGGGCGCATCACCGACGCCAGCGGCCAGCAGTATATCGACTGCTTCGCGGGCATCTCGGTGGTCAACGCGGGCCACGGACATCCTTCCGTGCGTGAGGCGGCCAAGGCGCAGATTGACAAGCTCATCCACTGCGGCAGCTATGGCTATTACGTCGAGCCGGTGGCTGATCTGGCCGAGGCGCTGGCTCAGGCGACTCCCGGGCGGCTGGAAAAGACGTTCTTCTCGAACAGTGGCGCGGAGGGCATCGAGGCGGCGCTGCGGCTGGCGAAGGTCTACACGGGCAAGCGCGAGTTCATCGCCCTGGAGCGTAGCTTCCATGGCCGCTCGTTTGGCACGCTCAGCATCACTGGCAACATGACCCGCAAGACGCGCGGCGGCCCCTACGCGGGCGGCGTCGCCTTCGCCCCCGCGCCCTACACCTATCGCTCGCTCTATGGCGACGATCCTGAGATGGTCGCGGAACGCTGCGCCCAGGCACTCGAAGAGACGATTCGATTCCACACCAGCGGCGATGTCGCGGCGTTCATCGTCGAGCCAGTAATGGGCGAAGGCGGGCTGATCGTGCCGCCTGTCTCGTATCTGCGACGTGTCAAAGAGATTCTCGACCGCTACGACATCCTGCTGATCGTCGACGAGGTGCAGAGCGGCTTCGGGCGAACGGGTAAGCTTTTCGCCATCGAGCATTTCGGTGTAGAGCCAGACATCATGGTGATGGCGAAGGGCATCGCCGATGGCTTCCCGCTCGCGGCGACGACTACCCGCGCCGAGATTGCCGACTCCTTCCATAGTGGCGAACATCTCTCGACGTTCGGCGGCAATCCAGTCTCATGCGCGGCGGGGCTGGCGAATCTGCGCGTGATGCAGCAGGAAGACCTGCCCGCTCAGGCGGCGCGTAAGGGTGAGACGACGATGGCAGCTCTGCGCGGTTGGCAGGAGCGGTTGCCCGCTATTGGTGAGGTGCGCGGCCTTGGGCTGATGATCGGCATCGAGCTCGTCGCTGACCGCGCAAGCAAGACGCCGGATCCCGCGCTCGCCAAAGCGGTGCGTGCCGACTGCCGCGAGCATGGCGTGCTGGTGGGTGTCGGCGGCTCGGAGAGCAATGTCGTGCGGGTGCAGCCCCCACTGGTCATCGGCGACGACGACCTGGCCCATGCGGTCGAAGTCATCGCCGCCGCGATTGCCGCGCGCACAGGCGTCGCCGTCAGCGCGAACGGGTAGCCGGCTGATCTTTCCCTCCCCCTCCTCGACACGGGGAGGGGGAGCAATATATCCCACGTCATCGTGGCCTACTGTTCCGCGGCCAGTGGCTCGGCGATCTCGGCTGCCAGGCGGTGGACGATGCCGTCGGGATACGGCGCGCGCAGGTTGAGGACGATGTGTGTCGCGCCCGCGGCGATGTACGGACGGATCTCGTCGCGCGACTTCGCCAGGTCATCCGGCTGGACGAGATGCTGAATCGACCGCTGGATGGTCGCTGGGTCACGGCCGATCTCCTGGCAGTAGCCGTCGAGCAGACCGTTCTTGCGTGTGAAATCCTCCACCGGGCCGCCAACGTAGTTCCAGATGTCGGCATAGCGCGCCACCATGCGCAGCGTCAGTTGCTCGCCATTGCCACCAATGACAAACGGTGGGTACGGCTTCTGGATCGGCTTCGGCTCGCAGCGCGCTTCTTTCAACTGATAGTAGCGGCCCTCATAGGTTACCGTCGTCTCGGTCCACATGCGCCGGATCAGCTCGCACGCCTCCCCCATCCGGCGGATGCGCTCGCCCGGCGGCGGCAGCGGTATGCCATACGATTCATGCTCGAGCTCGTTCCAGCCAGCGCCGATGCCAAAATCCAGCCGCCCGTGGGAGATATGGTCCAGCGTCGCGCCGATATTGGCCAGCACGGCAGGGTGACGGTAGGTATTGCCCGTCACCATCAGCCCAACTCGCAGCCGCTCCGTCCGGGCGGCATACGCCGCGAGTAGCGACCAGCCTTCGAGGCAGGGGCCGGTTGGATCTTTGCCCAGTGGCATGAAGTGGTCGAAGAGCCAGGCATGCTCGATGATCGGAACAGTATCGGCCTCCAGCCACACCCGAAGCATGTCATCGTAGGTGGTGTGTTGAGGGGCTGTCTTCACGCCAAAACGCAGGCGTTGCGGTGCTGGCATCGGTTCGATTTCCTTTCCGCACGTGCTCACAGGACACTGATAACAACTGGTAAGAATACGCATACTGCATGCGCCACACGCACCGTACAGTGTGGCACATTCCGCAGAGCTTGTGACGTCGCCGTGATGACAGCGTGATGACAGATTGTAGACGAGAGTGGTAAAATCGCCCCAATCTCTGCGGTACGTGCGGTGGAGGCATCCTACGCTCGTGAAACAGTCACCTCAACAATCTTCTCTCATGTAAGGGTCAGAGGA
>DASUWS010000076.1:0-21424 GCA_036378295.1 Ktedonobacterales bacterium | reverse complement strand
TGATGCTGGAGCCTAACCCGATTACCCTCGACGGGCGCCTCGGGCTATTCCTTGGTCATACGTTTCTCATCACCGAGAGCGGGCATGCGCGCGTTACGGAGCGGATCCCGCTTCAGATGCTGGTGGTGAACATCTAGCTGTGCTGTAGCAAGGGGAATCGGGGGATCATGGCCACCTACGACTTCACCGAGGTGCGCGATCAGCTTGACGACGCTGAGCGCTACGAGAATATCGTCAATACGCCCTGGTATCCTGGCGCAACGTATGCCACCTTCTCACCAGAGGAATTCGCGCGACGACACCAGGCTACTCGGGAGAAGATGGCTCGTCTGGGGCTTGACGCGCTCATCGCGCCGGGCGGGCCGCATCACTGGTCCTGGGGTGGGGGGATGCAGTGGCTCTCGGGCCATCTGAACTGGCACTCGATGGTCGAATATGTCGTGCTCCCGCGCGAAGGCGAACCCGTGCTAATCGTGACCATGGGCGGAGCACACGCCGAGGCGACACGCCGGGCGGTTGGCATTCGAGACGTGCGCTCCTCGCGCCGGGGTCGTTTCGCTGAGGTCGCCGTCGATTTCCTGCGCGAGCGTAGGCTGGATACGGGCCGCATCGGAATCGCGGAAGCCGACTGGTTTTTTCATGAGTATATTCCCGCCAACCAGTACGAGACGCTATGCGCGTTGATGCCCCAGGCAAGCTTCGAGCTGATCCCGGACTTCTTCCACGAGCTGGTACACATCAAGAGCGCCGAAGAGCAGGAGTTCGTCGCGAAAGCGGGGGAGTTGTGCGTCAGAGCGCTTCACGCCATACGTGACCGGGCGCGACCAGGGGTAACCGAATATCAGCTGAAGGCGTCGGCGGCGCGGGCAATCATGGAGGGGGATGGGCAGGTCAACTTCCTTATCATCGGCTCGACGCCCATGGCGAGTCCCGCGCAGGTTTTTGGCAATCCCCGCCCTTCGCATCGTGTCTTGCGTGAAGGGGACATCATCCTCAACGAGCTTGCCGCATCATACCAGGGATACACCGCACAGGTCGGGATTCCGGTATGCGTGGGTGAGCCGACCGATACCGTGCGCCGCTTCTTTGATGAGGTGGTCTTGCCTGGATTCCTCGCGATGCAGGCTCAACTCAAACCGGGCAAGACGCTGGACGACATTCGCGTGGCAGGTGAATTCTTCCGCGCACATGGCGCGCAGTCGCGGCCTGTGTTGGCCCACGGCATAGACTTCGTCACGAATTCGCCGCATATCAGCACGGATGAGGTGCGGGCGTTTCCTTATGAGCGCACGATCCAGCCAGGGATGGTGCTGATGCTGGAGCCATGCCCCATCACAGCCGATGGATTGCTCGGCTTGTTCTTCGGCCATACCTACATCGTGACTGAAGACGGCGCTCGCCGGGTCACCGACTGCCCAGAGGAGTTGCTCGTCGCGCGGTGGTGAGTGTAATCCTTCCCACGGGAAGGTAGGAGAGCAGCGCTTTCGTCATCTAATAGCCGCGAGCCGCGTCTACGACGTTGCGCATCGGCTCGCCAGCACGGAAGCGGGCCAGGTTTTCGAGAAACAGATCGGTAAACCGATGGCTGTAGCGGTCGGTATTGCCGGATACATGCGGCGAAATGATGACGTTGGGGAGCCGCCAGAGCGGGCTTTCTGGCGGCAGCGGCTCTGTCTCGAAGACATCCAGCCCGGCGCCGCCTATCGTGCCGTCCGCCAGCGCCGTGATCAGCGCCGCCTCATCGATAATGCTGCCCCGCGCGATGTTGATGAGGAAGGCCGTCCGGCGCATCGTACGCAGCTCGTCCGCACCGATGAGATGATGCGTCTGCGCGGTTGAGGGGACGCTGATGACGACGAAGTCCGAGAGCGCGAGCAGGTCGGCCAGACGGTCAGGAGGCAAGAGCGTATCCACATCTTGGTCATGGTCTTCAGAGGGGGCTGTGCGCCGAGTGGCGACGACCCGCATACCGAACGCTCGCCCCAGCCGGGCGATGTGCCTGCCGATGGCGCCCAGCCCGATGATGCCGAGCGTCGCATCAGCAAGTTCCTGACCGCGTAGTGCCTCCCACCCAGCGTGATCCGGCCAGGTGGCGGTTCGCTGGAGGTCAATGATGCGCGGCCAGTGGCGTACCCACATCAGCATGAGCGAAAGCACAAACTCGCTGATCGGCACCGAGTGGACGCCATTGGCGGTCGTCACGACTGGCCCATCCGTCCGGACAATCCCGGCACGAAGCGCCTGGTCTGCCCCCGCGCTAGGCAGTGCGACCCAGCGCAGGTTGGGTGCGAGCGAGAGCACGTCATCGGGAGGTCGAAAGCTGCACACGACGTCCGTATCGGGGTGGTCGATCAAGGCATTGCGAAGGGCATCAGTGCCCTGCACGAGCAGGAGCGCTTCCTCGCCAAGCGCTGCCTCCAGGCGCATACGGTCGTCCGGCGCGAACCCGTAATTGCTCACTACGAGCCGCGGTATGCCTGAGTGTTCCATCATTTCGCCTCCTGCATCTATAGTCGCCCGCGAGAACGACCGTGCTCAGGATCACTTGATGGTGAAGCCGTGCGAATAGGCCACTTGCGCACCTGATTTCCCGTCAGGATGGGTGCTGAATGACACGGCAATACGGTAGATGCCAGGCGCCCAGGCATTGGGGTCGACGGCGGAGCCAGGCGACAGCGTGAACGATTCGCTCGTGCCTGCGCGGATGACAAGCACAGTCGGCGGCACCACATCGCGACAGCGACCGATCGCTCCCCATTTCTTCTTTTGCTCGTCGTAGCGCTGGATCTGAAGGATGGTGCAGGATGCCTGTCCATCGAGAGCATACACATTCGTAGACCCTGCATTCTTAATGAGGATTCCGAGTGGCTGGCTCACCCCAAGTTTCGCGTTTTGCAGTGTGATTTCCAGAGCAGACTTGGTTGCTGTTGGCTCCGCAATCGCTGGCCCATTAGACTTGCAGCCTGCCGCCATCGCCAGCACGAACAGGCTACAGAGAATCCACAGGACTCGTTGCCACAATACGCGCTTCAAGCAATCCTCCCTGTCGGTCGTACATAGATAGATAGGTCCATGATCGTTCCACCGCCGCGGTATCTTCATCGGAGACTATAGCGAGTACAGGCGTGTTTTGCGAGCTATACACCAGATTCCATCAAGCCCATGCGTGGTGTGGGCGGCGAGAATCATGGTATAATCTGGCGGCGCATGTGGCCACTGTTGTGGGAATATTCGGAATGTTTGGGGCTAGAGAAGGCGATCATGTCGAAGCGAATGCTTAGCACCATCCTGCTTTTTGCGATTGGCGTGGGATTCGCCATCGCCAGCTTCACGATGTTCATTCACGCGAAGACGCAGGATGACGTCATCCAGGCACTTCTCTATGCCGTGCCGGCTGTCGCGGCTTTCGGTGCGATCATCATGCTGCCGTTTCGCAAGACGCCCTGACATGAAATTGTCATATTGATTTGATAGGCTTGCTGCTGGTACATGCTGGTGCTGAGGGAACGCGCGAGCATATCCATGCGTCATTATTCATGAGTCATGCGACCAGCTTCGGCCCTGGGATTACTATGGCTCATTGCAGTCGGCGCAGGTTCTCAGGACGAAAACGAGACTGCCTGTGAGCCGGGAGAGGGCATGAGCAAGACAACACCGGTAGGGGCTTCCGGATTGCGCGCTGCCGTTCAGTGGGGACGGCAATGGATTGCCGTGCCGACCAGCACCACCGCAGCCCGCCTGACACTCGTCGCCCTGGCGCTTGCCCTGCAAAACCTGCTCGAGCTTCCACGTGAAATCCTGAGCAATGTGCTTGGGACGGCCATCACTGGTCTGCTTGTCTTCGTCGCGCTCGTAGTTTCGCTCGCGTTCCTGCTGGCCGCGGTTGGCATCTCTCCGCCGCGCTGGCGCTGGCCTTATCGCCGCAGCGTGCAGATTTTTGCGATCTGTATCACGCTCCTGGTAGTGCCGGTTGGCGTTGCGCAGACCGTGAAGATTGCCGTCGCCGGTTTCTCCGCGCCGGAATATGCCAATGACGGCACGACGCTCGATCATTACGCGGCTCAGCAGGTGATTGAGGGGCACAACCCGTACGTCACGACCAATATTGTCTCGGCAATCCAGTATCTCAAGCAGGATCCCACCCATACGACACCTCTGCGGCAGGGCGTTTTCGCCAACCGCTCACCAATTGATTACCCGACCAGGAGCGAGCTGCGGGCCGTCTTCCAACAGCGTGCGCATCAGCCTGCTCAGGCGGTCGAGTTCGAGTCTCATGTCAGTTATCCCGCGCTTGCCTTTCTGCCGCTGGTGCCATTCGTCTGGGCTGGACTGCCGAGTGTCGTGCTCTTCTTCGCACTCTGCTTGCTGGCGCTGGCAATCCTGATGATACGATCGGCGCCCGCGGAGAGCCGGTTCTGGCTGGTACTCCTGCTGTTGGCGGATACGCCGCTGCTCAACGCCGCCCTGGTAGGCGATCTAGATGTCCTCTACATTCTGCTGCTGTTCATCGCCTGGCGCTGGTGGCGCAGGCCCATGCTATCAACCATCGCGTTCGGGTTGGCGCTGGCCGCCAAGCAGCTTGCCTGGTTCTTTGGGCCGTTCTATCTCCTGTTTGTCTGGCAACGGTATGGTATCCGCCAGGCGGCGTATCGTATGGTGGGTGGGGTAGCGATCTTTGCCGTGATCAACGCTCCGTTTATCATCAACAATCCAACGGCATGGGCGCGGGGTGTGCTTGCGCCGCAAATTGACCCGATGTTCCCGCTAGGGAATGGTCTGATTCGTCTCTCGCTGTCCGGCATCGTCCCGCTGGCGCCATCAGCCGTCTATCTGGCGCTGGAGGTGCTGGCGATGGTCGCGTGTATTCTCCTCTACTGGCGCCAGCGACGACGGGCTATAGGCACTGGCTTTGCGCTTTCGGCGATACCCTTGTGGTTTGCCTGGCGCAGTCTCACAACGTACTTCTACTTTGTAACGCTGCCCGCGCTCGCGCTAGCATTATGGGACGGTAAGGGAGAAGCATCACACGAGGAAGAGGCACTCCCAGCAGTACAGAGGTTCGATACGCGGGCGGGAGTGTCGCCGGGGGCTATTCAGCATGAGTAGGATGCGAGGAGTGAGGGCCAAAGCGCCTGGGTTCTGGCGCGGCGCGGCAGCCTGGATGAAGATGGTGGCTGACTCGCCCGTGCTTGCCGACCGGACCTTGCTCGTCTGTTGGGTCGGAACCCGTCTGATTCTGCTCCTGGGTATGATCATCGGCGCGCATTACTGTGATCCTCAGTTCTACAAGTATGCTGGCCAGTTCGCCGCGGGCCAGTTGCCCTATCGTGACTTTCCCGTAGAATATCCGCCAGTTGCGATGCTGCTCATACTCCTGCCAGCAGTGCCGCTGATGCCATTCACCGCGATTGCGCCACGGCCCGACCCGGCCTTCGTGGCTTTGCCGACCCATCTGCCTATGCCTGATCCTGTACGCTACGGCGTCTATGGGTTGAGCTTTGGCGTCGAAATGCTGCTGATTGATGTGCTGACACTGGCGCTTGTGCGGGTAGTGGCGCGCCGGGTGAACCCAGGTGACAGACACGGCCTGCGATCCGGCCTGCTCTATCTGGCACTGGTCTTTGCCAGTGGCGCACTGCTCCAGAAATTCGATCTCGCCGCTGGCGCCCTATGTCTCGCAGCCATCCTCGCATTGATGAACCGTCAGACAGCGGTGGCGTGGATCACCCTCGCGCTGGCAACGCTCATCAAAGGATTCCCAATCTTGTTGGTTCCCGTGTTCGTTGGCTATCTAGTGTATCAGACAGACAAGCCTCGGCTCAGGGAGGCTCTTCAGCATTCATGGAAGCGGGTAGCATCGGGGCTAGCGTGGTTCGGCGCTACCCTGGCCGCATGGACGCTGATCGTCGTCGCCGGCGCTGGCTGGGATGCCGTCCGCGAGACCATTCTGTACCATGCGAGGCGCGGTATCGAGATTGAGAGCCTCTTTGCCAACGTTGAATTACTTGTCGGGTGGTTGCCGGGCTTCAGAGTCCAGACCGATTTTTCGCCGCTCGATCTCTCTCGCGTTGTCCATTCCCGCCTTGATGGGTATGCTGATATCACGTCGGCCGCGATGATGGCTGGGCTGACTCTGCTGGCTTACCTGGCTGTCTGGCTAGCCTTCCAGCACATTGGACGGTCGCCGCAATGGACCAGCGGATTGGGCGGGACCTCCGACGATGCGCTCCTGGATGGTAGTAGCATCCGAGCCATACGGCGCAACCAGGTATTGCTGGCAGGTTCTGCCGCGGTTCTGCTGGCCTTTGTGCTCTCGTTTCTGGCGCTCCCCGCCCATTACTTACTGCTGGTGGTGCCGGTGCTCGCGGGCATGAGTTTGCCATCGCGGCGTAGCCTGGCTGTTTTACTCGCCTCAGCGGGCGTCGTCACCGTACTGGGTCAGGTAATTATAAGCATCTGGCCCGCGCTGCGCGACCTGGAACCGTGGGCCGTGGCAATTCTGACCGCGCGTAATGTCGCGTGGCTAACACTCTTTGGCGTGCTGGCAATAGCGCTGGTGCGGTGGCCGGTCACTGCCGTTGCGTCGCAAGCGACTGCGGCGGCCCAGCGTCAGCGGCGCACGGGACGAGAAGCGCTCGCCGCCGTGTGGCGGTCCGTGAGTGTACGCTGGCGGCGTAGCCTGCGCCATGCACCTCCCGTGCCCGGGTTCACGCCGCGTGGTGAAGATGTGTTTGCGCATGTGCTCGCGAATGTGTCTCCCAAGCGTATCATCGTTGTTTCGGGCCTGGTGGCGGCGTTGATCTACCTATGCCTGGTGGCTGCCTTCCCGCTGACGCTCTGGTGGAGCCATCCGCACGCTTCTGACAACCCCAATATCATCAATGACATGGGCCGCATTACCGGCTACAATGCCTTCGCCGCGTTCGGATTCGTCCTGGCGATTGTGCTTCTGTTCGCCTCGCAGTTCTTCGCGTTGGTCGCCTCCGGGAGAGTGCGACAATTCGGCGGCGACCGGCTGGACCGCTGGGTGCGCTGGAGCGTCATCGGCTTCCCGCTGGTCTTTGCGCTCATCATGATCTGGATGCAGCCAGTCACTACCACGGATCTTTACGGCTATGTCGCGCGAGGCTATCTGCAGACGCACTTCCATGAGAATCCGATGGTCACGAAGTCCTCATTGCTGCCGGGCGGCTTGAGCGTTGATCGTCCCGAGGCGCCGTATGGGCCTGTCTGGCTGATGATTACGGCGGCGGTCACGTTTGTGTCTGGCGAGAATCTATTTCTCTGCATGCTCCTCTTCAAGATCGTTGCCGCGCTCGCAGCGGTGGCTGCCTTCCTTCTGATTGACCGGCTGGCATGTCGCCTCTACCCGGAGCGGCGCCTGCGCATTCTGGTGCTGTTTGGCTGGAGCCCGCTGCTGCTGTTCGAGACGATAGGCAACGGCCACAATGACATCGTCATGATGGTATGCGTGCTGGCGGCGTTTATTTGCATGCTGCGTGGCCGGGCACGCACGGCGTTTATGCTGTTTGTGCTCGGTGCTCTGGTCAAGTATGTGTCGGCGGTCTTCGTGGCGTTCTGGCTGGTGTACGAGCTGCGCCACCTCGCGGCCAAGCGCGACGCGGATGCTCCGTTCTCTGATGCCAAGAGTGGGATTGCGCTCAAATACAAAGGTGGCGTATTCGCGCGTGCGACAAAGGCCACACTACGGGCGGTAGGTGAGATTGACTACCTGGCGGCATTTCGCTTGCTGCTGAGCGTGACGATTATCGGGATCGTCTTGGTCGCTGCCAGCTACGCGCCGTACTGGGACGGATTTGATACCTTCAAGGGACTGGGACAGCAGCTACGTCCGCTCTATTACAATGGCTCTATTGTGGGCATACTTGCCGCGCCATTGCAGCTATTCGTGCCATCGAGCCAATGGCCGGCCCTTGATAAGACCGTTCGCCTGGTGTTCTACTCACTGTTTGGCCTCTATACCTTCATGCAGTTGCGCCGCTTATGGTCTCTGCGTGGCGAGAGTGATCTGCGGGATGTCATTACCGCCAGCGCGAAAGTGACCTTTGCCGCGCTGGTGCTGATTACGTTCTGGTTTCAGCCATGGTATGTCATCTGGCTGCTGCCACTCGCGCCCCTCTCCCGAGAGCCATTTGTCCGGAGGCAGGGAACTGTGCTGGCGATGGGCTCGCTGCTGACCTACGCTGTGAGCAATTTCCTGCTGATTGGTGAGTCAAGCGCCAGTCGGGATCTATTTGTCCAGTTCTTCGAGATTCTGGTGACATTTGCTCCGTTACTCTTCCTGCGTGCGGCCCCCTATGAACAGGGCTGGTTTAGCATTGTCAGGCGGTATGCCGGGGAACTGGGCGAGGGTCTGACACAGCACCCGGTCTTCTGGGAGCGCGCAATGCTCCTGCTGGTGCTGATTGTCGCGGCGATGCTCCGGCTGCTCCGCCTGGGCAATCTGCTCGCGCCGCTCCCGACGGGTGCCGCCGAGATAAGCACGCTCAAAGAGATCAGCAGCGACCTCAAATTGGTGCTCATTGACCCGCAAGGGTTGCACGGGCCGTTCGTTGCGATTCAGAAGGCGCTGGTCTACGTGTTCGGGCCAACGCCGCTTGCGGCCCTCTTGCCCTCCGCTGTGATCGGAACGCTCACGGTCTACGTGATCTATCTGCTTGCCCGCGAGATCCTGCGCCAGGGCCAGTGGAAGGGCGCGACGACGATTGCGCTGCTTTCGGCGTTGCTGGCGGCAACCAGCCGCTGGCATGTCTCGCTGAGCCGGTCTGGGATGGAAGTTATCCTGCTACCGCTGCTGATGTGTACGGCGACGCTCTGGCTCTTGATGGCGCTACGCCTGAGTGGGCTTGCCGTGATTCCGCTCGGGCGGCGGTCGCTTGCGCCTGTGGAGCAGGCGGATACATCGAATCCAAATACACGACGCCGCGCCTTGTTCCTGTATGTGGGCTGCGGCATTTGCACGGGACTGGCATGCGACCTGGCTCCAGGCCTGTGGCTCCTGCCGATGCTGATGCTGGCGTTCTTGGTCGTCTGGCGGTTGCGCCATCCACATCTGTTCAAGTACTGGCGGATGCAACTCGCGGCGCTGACAGGCACGGCGGTTGTCTCTGGCCTGCCTACCATCGGCTACTTCGCCAGCACGCGTGTTGGCCTTCCGCCCGGCAGCCCGATCATGGCGCGCAGCAGTGTCGCGGCGCATGCCGGACCGGGCATTCTGACCCTGGAGTTTTGGGGCCAGGTACTGCGCAATGTGGGCGACGTCCTGCACCTGCTCATCTCGCAAGACTACACCTCGGGATACCCTGTCGTTGGCACATCGCCGATCATCCCGGTGTTGCTGACACCTATTTTCATCCTTGGGCTGGTCGTGCTGGTGGTGCGTTGGAAGAATCCAACCGCAATGGCACTCCTCCTGCTCACGGCATTGCCGCTGGTGGCCTGCATCGCGATTGGCGCGCCGACGGGTGTTATCGAGGCAGCGAGTATCTTGCCTGCAACGTGCATTATTCCGGCGCTGGCGCTCTACGAGTTCTTCAGCTTCCTGGGCCACCTCCCCATCGTGCTTGACCGCATGAACGGAGTGCGGGTCTTTACGACTCCTGAGCAGATTGGGCGGGTCCTCTTGCTGCTTTTCCTTGTAGTCAGTACGATTCGGACATTCTTTTGGTACTTCGAGGCTACCTTGCCAGCGCGCTCTGGTGTTCAGCAGATGCCCTCGCTCACCGCACCGAATCATAGTGTTGCTGCTGTTTCCGATCAGGGAGGGCATCTTACCCTCTCACCATCGGCTGATAGCCGTGGATGGGAGATTGTCTACCGGTGATTGTTGTCTTGCCGCTCGTCTCACGGAATGGTACCATCACGTTGCCATGCGTGCGGTGTCTGACGTCTTCGTCTCATGGCTGGTGGCGGCGGGCATTCCGGGCTGGCTTCTCGACTGAACATCGAATGCAAGGGGTTGTGACGCATGGCTGAACCGTCCTCGAAGATATCGCTCGCCGAACGCGAACGCGCGGAGAAGATCGTTGCCGAACTCTATCGGCTCTACCCTGATGCCAAATGCTCGCTGGACTTCACGACACCACTGGAGTTGCTCGTTGCCACGATTCTGTCCGCGCAGTGTACTGATGTGCTCGTCAATTCAGTGACGCCCGCGTTGTTCAAGAAGTATCGCACTGCGGCTGATTATGCCGAGGCTCCGCTGGAAGAGTTGGAGCAGGATGTGCGCAAGACCGGGTTCTACCGCAGTAAGGCGAAGCATCTGCATGACGCCGGGACCAAGCTGGTAGAGCGCTTTGGCGGCGAGGTGCCGCGCACGATGGCCGAGTTGACCTCGCTCCCCGGTGTGGCGCGCAAGACGGCGAATGTCGTGATGGGCAACGCGTATGGCATCGTCGAGGGGGTCGTGGTTGATACGCATGTAGGACGGCTCGCGCGACGTTTGGGGCTTACCGCGAGCGAGGACCCCGTTCGTGTCGAACAGGAGTTGATGGCGCTCGTTCCCCAGCAGGATTGGCTTGCGCTCTCGCATATGCTGATCTACCATGGGCGGGCAGTATGCCAGGCGCGACGTCCATTGTGTGAATCCTGCACGCTGGTGGCGCTTTGTCCTACGGGCCAGGCCAATCTCGGGATGAGCGAGACGCCGCCCGCCGCCGCAGCCACAACTACGGCGGCGAAGAAGGCGCGTGCGGCAAAGCGCTAGACCTTTCCAGGGCTTGTTCGAATGTGATGTGAGCGACGCGCAGGATGACATGGTGGAGCACCCCGTGTCTCGTAACGGGTCGTGAGCGTGGTGAAGGCGGCGGATGAGATGGCTTCTTGGCCCTTACGACCCGCACGACGTTTCGGTGCGGCGCTGACGTTCATCGGGACGTTGTTGTTGCTCGTGGGATGTGTTGTTGGGTGGGTGTTGCCACGGTTCAGCATTGACCTACCACTCCTGGGGAACGGCGCGGCAACGCTTGACCGAGGCGGAGTGGATCTCAGCGGCTTTCTGGGCGCCGACCTGACCGCGCTCGCGGTCATCATCGCTGTGGTGATTGGTTTCAACGCGACGACTCTGCAAATTGCCAGCCAGGAACATGCCCTTGCCCTCGTGCGAGCAGTGCTGCTCTCGCTTGGCCCATTCCTGCTGTGCTGGTGCGCCACCACTGGCGTAGCGCTCGTCTATTTTCTCGATTCGCCGGTCTACATCGCGCAGCTTTGGCAAGTGATGTTCTGGTTCGGGGCGGTCGTTGTGCTCATGATAGGGTATCTCTGGAACCTGCCGTGGCGGCTTTCCGGGGAGTATGCCGCGCTCTGGGCCATTCGCGAGTTGCGCCGCCATCCCGTGAGCCAGTGGGAATCGCTCGACGGTTTCTCGGTCCTGCAGTCTGCGGTGGCTTCGGCTGTAGGTCGGGGTGATTTCAGTACCGTGCGAGCAGTCACGCAGGTGCTGGGCGCGTTTCTGGTGAACTGGCGTGACCGCCGCGCGGAGTTAGCCAACACGTACGACCGGGGCCGCTATCGCGCCCTCAAGAATCTGCTGACGGGCTGCTCGCAGCATGCCGCCGATGCTCCCAATGCCATCTGCTACTATCTCGGCTTCCTGGTCGCGGGGATCATCTTGCAGGCGACCGCTGTGGGGCACCCGATCGACGATGAGGACCATAATCTCTATTCAGGTCTGTTTCGCGAACTGAGGCAGTCGCCAGAGCGTCTCGACGCCTTGTGGACGGGCATGCGCCACGGACTCTGCCGCCAGGATCGCCATCGCGAGCCGTATCTCCTCACCTACTGGCGCGAGCACGCGGCATGGACGTCGGACGATCCGCGCTATGTTGCCCGTGTTGGCGATGCCATCGCTCATCTGTTTACCGATTGCCAGTATGTGTTGCACTTAGGCTGGAGCCTGGAAACGGCGTCCAAAGAGGCCGCCGATATGATGGCCGACCTCTACCGGGATCTGGCGACTCATCTGGGGCCGGTAGCGCGACGCGAGCGAAGCGGGCGTCACACCCCACGCATTGCTGGGATGCCCCTGCTGCTGCTCGATGCCGTTCATGCAAGTGTGATGCGCTCATGGCCCGTAGGGCCGATGGAACTGGGCGAGTCTTCTCGTCTCGCTGTTGAGAAGACCTATGACGAGCGCCGTGCCGAGCTTTTGGAGAAGCCCCGGGCGGCACAGGGCGTCCTCCTGGGGTAATCACCAGACGGAAGTATCTTGAGGACCACTATGCCATGGCATCCAGACAGGCCTGGGCCAGCGAGAGCACATCGGCAGACGTGCTATCTACCGCGATGATGATGATCGTATTAAGCGGATCAGGCTGGCGCTTGGGTGGGATGACCTGTAGCTGGCTTGGTGGCAGTGGCCGTGCCGGGTCGGCGCGGAGGAACAACCGGGCGATGCCGTCGCGTCGCGCGGGCGCGAGCAGCGCAAACGGCGTGTGTCCATCGCGCCGCATGTGGTACCGGATCGTCTCGTGATCAGCTTCCGGTCGCAGACCCAGCCCGCGCAGTCCCTCATGGATTTCACGCAGATTACCATGTGGCGCTGCCCATTCTGGCATATCGCTCCGTGGATGGGTTGGCGTCGTGGCGATTGCTGGCACGAGCAGCGCGGGCAGTTGCTGGCTTTGCTGACCCTCCAGATAGCGCGTCAGTTCGTGCAGCAGTCGCACCGCCTCGCCATAGAGTACAGCGGCTACCTCTCGCTCGCCATGGAACGCGAGCCGGCCAATCAGCGCAGTAGCCGCGGCAAGCCAGAGGCGGGTCTTCCAGGCCGTGTCGCCCAACTCTCCTGCAAAATGGTCGATGTGCTCGAAAATGTGTGACTGAAACGCCACTGTCGCGGGACGCCCGAGCGGTGGGTAGCGCAGCGTGTTCTCCGCGAGGCCCGGTTCGGCTGATTTGCTGAGCGAGAGATCAGCGCGCGCCAGGCCATAATCGCTGTCCGGCTCGCTCACACGCCGGTAGACGCAAATATCTGTGAGCAGATTGCCCAGATCAGCCAGATAGTCGCCGGACCAGTCGAGTTTGTCGAGGTCAATGAGCTTTACTTCATCGCCCTTCATGTTGACCATGATATTGCGTGAGTGGAAATCGCCGTGGGCGAGTCCCAGCGCGCGCGGCTGGAGCATCGTCGCGTGGCGATTGATGACGGCAAGGTAGTAGTCTAGCCCCTTATAGCGCTGGCTGCCAACATGAAAGCCTTGCATCAGATTCTTGAGCCAGGGTACGCGAATCATGCCTCGCATCAGGCTCTTCTCGATACGCGAGAGATAGAGCCGGGCGACCTGTGTTCCAGGGAATGCGGCATGCCCCTCAGCGGACTCGCTAAACAGCGCAAAGGACACCCGGCAGATACGCTCAGTGGCGTTCTGTAACAGCCGCATGTGGTGAGCGGGAACGGCTCGCTGGTCTATCTCATTGAACATGTCGTAGAACGTGCGCATATCGGCCAGATCTTCCATGGGAAGGTAGTATGCCGAGGAGAGACCTGATTTGTAGACCTGAGACTCGGCAGGCTGCCGTACAAAATAGCGGCGCAGCCGCTGTGGCAGCAGGCTGTAGTTGTTGGTCGCGGTGTGGAATGCATCGCTAGTGCTGCGCTTGATGATGAGCGAGGTGGTGGGCAGCGCGTTGGACGGGAAGTGGCGCTCGCCATCGAAGCCGGGCATGGGGAACCAGTAACTGAAGGGCACGCGAAAGATGCGGTCGCTGGTAAAGCCGCCCGAAAGCTCTTCGACGATGCCGAGCCGTATCAGGATGCGCTCGCGAATGACCGCCGATAGCTCGCTCTCCAGGGTGTTCTGCGCGATGGCCAGTCGCTGCTCTGCCTCGTGTAGCAGGTGCGCCGCCACCGCATGCGAGAGACTCTCGCCGCCAGCGGTATCGTGCAGCGTCAGCAGCAGGCGTAGGACCAGCGTGTGGGTGGCCAAATCCCAGCGGCGCACAGCATCGGGGCGCGCGTAGAGGTCGCGCACGTCGCGAAGCAGGTTGGCGATGGCCGTCTGTACCTGTTCGTCGCCATGGAAGTGTTCGACGAGCTGGAGCGCGACATACAGCGATGGCACGATGTCACTGTGGCGGGCGCGGTCGCGTTGCTGCAGCGTCGAGAGTAGCTCGCCCAGGATGCGATTCACCTGAAGCGCGGACAGGCCAGAGCGGTTGACCTGCAGCAGCAGTCCGAGGACGTAGCTGAGGTCGCGCGGGTTATCAATCTCGCATCGCGCCGCTGGCCTTCGCGTGGTGGATGTCGGTTTGGCGGTTGAGGGCGAGGCGGCTCCGGGCCTGCCTGCCTTCCAGACCTTGAACTGCTGTAGGAGCGCGCCGACAATGGCATTGAATCGATCATCCGAGCAGACAGCGCGCCGCTGACCCCGGCGTTCGAGCGTCAGGAGCGAGTCGAGCGTGATGCAGGTGGTCAGGACGTCAGACTCGGTCACGTTGCGCAGCATGCCGTTGACTTCCTTGCGAAGCAAGATCGCGAAGTCGTCGCATACCTGGTCGTCGTCGAAGCGGTCGAGATAGGCGAGCGTCTTGAATCGGCTTGGATAGAGGTGGAGGCTCGCCCGCTCGTCGGCGCTGAGGCGGTCGCGAAATGGCATGTTGATGAGCCAGTCGCCGCCATCCCGCACCATCTGGCGCGATTGCGCGTCAAAGTTGAGCCGGTGCAGCACCTCGACAGCATGACAGGTGCTCCGGAGCGTATCGCGGTCATCTCCAGTTTGCCAGGCACCTCGGGCGGCATGATAGTGTTGGCGCAGGTACAATAGCAAATAGGCGCTGAGCGCGGCATCTTCCTGATCTGGGGTAGCGCACGATTCCAGGTCGAGAGCCGTCTGAGTAAAGAAATCCGTCTCGCTCATGCTGTCTATCCACCTCCGCCACACGTTGTGGCACGCCGTACAATTGGGCCTGCCCATCATCTATTATCCCGCAACAATGCGAAAGGCACCAGACGCTTATTTGACGATTATGTGTTGAGACGACTGACAGGCTGCACGGGCACACGCTTCGCGGTACAATGAGGGGGACCAGAAAGAGATGCGCGCTACGGTTCGTGTGATGACGCATCTGCGCTGACGTTCCATTCTCAAAGGAGAGTACAAACAGTGGCTACAATTGCGGGAAGTATGTCGGCGGAAGCGCTGGAGCCATTTGCTAATCAGCCGATGACCGACTTTACACGCGAAGAAAATGTCCGCGCGCAGGAGGAGGCTCTGCGTCAGGTGGAGTCTGAGCTTGGGCGGACGTATCCATTGATCATCAACGGTGAGCGCCGGATGACCTCCGAGACATTCACCTCGAATAATCCAGCACATCCTGACCAGGTGGTTGCCGTCTTCGCCAAGGCTGGCATTCCTGAGGTCAACGAGGCGGTCGAGGCGGCCTGGAAGCGCTTCCAGACATGGCAGTATGCGCCCGCGGAGGAGCGCGCGGGTTATCTGCTGAAGGCCGCGCAGTTGATGAAGGAGCGGCGGTTCTACTTCAACGCGCTGATGATCTACGAAGTCGGCAAGGGCTGGGCCGAAGCTGATGGCGACACCGCTGAAGCTATCGATTTCCTGGAGTTCTATGCCCGCGAGGCGCTCCGGCTGGCAGGCAAGCAGCCTCTTACTCATATCGCAGAGGAAGAGAGCGATCTCGTCTATATTCCGCTTGGCGTTGGCGCGGTCATCCCCCCCTGGAATTTCCCGTGCGCCATCATGGTCGGCCTGACATCCTCAGCGCTCGTCACTGGCAACACGGTCATTCTCAAGCCGGCCAGCACCGCCGCCCTGATTGCCGCGCGGTTTGTCGACGTGCTGGAGGAGGCCGGCGTGCCGAAGGGCGTCGTCAGCTTCCTGCCAGGGCCGGGCGGCACCATCGGTGATGCGCTGGTACAGCACCCACTGACGCGTTTCGTCTCATTCACCGGTTCGCGCGAGGTGGGCTTGCGTATCAACGAGTTGGCGGCACATCCCGCCGAGCATCAAATCTGGATCAAGCGCGCGGTGCTTGAGATGGGCGGCAAGGATGGCATCATTGTCGATGAGACCGCCGACCTCGACGCCGCAGCCAGCGCGATCGTCACCTCTGCGTTCGGCTTCCAGGGACAGAAATGCTCTGCCTGTTCGCGTGCGATTCTTGTCGAAGCGGTCTACGACAAGGTCGTGGAGAAGGTTGTGGAGAAGGCGAAGCAGCTTAGCGTGGGCGATACGACTGATCGTGCCAATGTGATGGGTCCGGTTGTAGACAAGAACGCGTATCAGAAGATTCAGCAGTATATCGAGATAGGCAAGGGCGAAGGGAAGCTGCTTACGGGCGGCGGGGCTCTGGACCGCGAGGGCTACTTCATCCAGCCGACGGTCATTGCGGATGTTGCCCCAACGGCGCGCATTGCGCAGGAAGAGATCTTCGGACCGGTTCTCGCCGTCATCAAAGCACGTGACTTCGACGACGCGCTGGCCATCGCCAACAATACCCAGTACGGCTTGACCGGGTCGCTCTACTCAACGGATCGCGAGCGGATTGCCCGCGCGACGCGCGAGTTCCATGTGGGCAATCTGTACATCAATCGCAAGAGCACAGGCGCGCTGGTCGGCGTCCATCCGTTCGGCGGCTTCAACATGTCGGGCACTGATTCCAAGGCTGGTGGGCGCGACTATCTGCTCCTGTTCACTCAGGCCAAGGCGATTTCTGAAAAGGTGCGCTAACACACGCTGTTCTTGCGCCTTTGCTCGCACGTGTTGCTGTCCGAGTAGCTCCCTCATGAGCGTGAGGGAGCTACTCAGTTTTGAGATATCAGCAGAGTGAGCGTCGAGGGCGCGTCCAGCGGCTACGCCCGATCAGCGGCGTAGATGATGCCACCCCAGAGATGGGCCAGAAATAGCGGCTCGTGATAGCTCTCGGATGTGTGCCCGAGCGCGGTGAACCAGGCACGCCCGCCGTCATAGGCGTGATACCAGGCGATAGGATGATCCGCGCCCATCGTGCCGCCGCTGTAGGTCGTCTCATCCATCGTCATAAGCACCCGCACGTGGGGGCGGGGATTCGTGGCGAAGTTGTACCACTCGTCAACACGCGTCCAGCGTTCGGGGAGCATGCGGGTCGAGACATGCGTGCGGTCGGTGACGACAATCGTGCCCTGCACCACGCCGGAGTGCTTGTGCTGCGGGTTGTTGTGCGCTCCCACCAGTCCGCCGTACCATGCCCACCCATATTCCGTATCGCTGGCAGAATGCACACCGACAAACCCGCCCCCGGCTCGGATGTAGCGCTCGAAGGCGTTCTGCTCGGCAGTATTCAGCACATCGCCCGTCGTCAGCAGGAATATCACCGCATCGTAGCGTGCGAGCCGCGTATCTGTGAAGGCCGCGGCGTCCTCGGTGAAGTCCGCCGACCAGCCATGCGCGGCCACCATTCGGCGGATGGCCTCCTGTGCCGCGGGAATCGATGGGTGGCGAAACTCCGCCGTCTTCGAGAAGACGAGCAGCCGCGCGGGACATATTCGCGTCGGGGTGGCGGCGCATGAGGTGCGTGTCGGAAGCGAACGGAGCGATGGCAGCGTGGGCTGCCCACTGCCGCCGCTACCACAGGCGCTAATGCTCACCAGGAGTGCGGCGAGCGCCAGGGTAAGGATAAGGGTTCTCAGAGTTGAGCATGCGCGCTTCAGGGTCATCCTTATCCTCCCAGTCTCGTCCTATGTCCCTATACTACAATAGCCGCACCCAAATAGCCGCACCCAACTCAATTGGCACAAGCGGTATACATTGTTTGTAGAAACATTGTCACCCTGCTATACTCGCTTCAATGCTCCCCATTCGCTCATTTGCCTGGCTTTAGCTGGTTTTGACCCGGCTACCACCAGGGCAGGTAGAGCATAATCCGTGTGTGATGGGTACAGGGTATATGATGCGACGTCGCGAGATCTCCAGTGGCATTGGTGGGCTATTGGGCAAACTGCTGGCCTGGCGCTACATGGTCATCTGTTCGCTTGTGCTGGATTGTGTACTGATCCTGGGTATTGGCTATCAGCTTCTGCAGCGGACAGGACATTGGCCGCCATCGATTTTGCGCCCGCATCCAACCGTTGCCATCACCGGGCCGGGAGTCAGCCGGCAGATCGAGGGATATGTGCTGGGCGCTGTGCTGCGGCCAGGAGTCTACAAGCTTCACTCGGGCGCACGGGTCCGAGAACTGGTGCTGGCGGCGGGCGGTTTGCTGGAGAATGCCGACATCACACGCGTCGATCTTGCCGGACTGCTAGGGGATGGCCAGGCAGTGTATATCCCGCGTCTGGGCGAGGAAGTGCCGCTCCAGCTTGGTGGCAAACTGAACCTCAATGCTGCCAGCGAGACTGATCTCCACAATGCGTTGGGCGTCACTCTGTCGGTCGCGCGCAAAATCGTGGCATATCGCGCCGCGCATGGGCCATTCACGTCTGTCAGCCAGCTCTTGCTGGTGCCGGTCAGCAAGGTGACTTACGACCGGATCAAAGATCTCGTCACGGTGTAGTCGCTTTGACAGGGTCCTCCTTATGGCTGGCAATAGCGATGTGATTCTCGCGAGCGGCAGAAGCAGCCGGATGGGCGAGAATAAGGCGGCGATGATGTGTGCGGGAGAGCCGCTGCTCGCGCGGGTGCTGCATCGAATTGAGCCAGTGGTGGATGACGTGGTGGTGATTGGGCCGCAGTCGATCGAACAACTTGTACCTGGCGCGCGCGTTATCAATGACGCGGTTCCCTCGGGTGGGTCACTGAGTGGCCGGTTCACGGCGTTGAGAGCTATCACTCGCGATCGCGTATTTCTGGTGGGGGTGACATGCCATTTGTCGAGCCGCGCCTTGTACGGTCGCTCCTGGCGCGCCTCGACGTACCGATCGATCACGGGTTTAGCTTCAGGGATGGGCGCAATCATGAACAGATGGGCTTGGCCCTCTTTCTCAATAAATTCCAGATCGACGCCTTCGGCCAGTACTCGGTCCCGCAACAGGAGGGTATCGGGATAGAGAGACTCATCTGTCCCGACGGCTATGAGCAGGGGATCGATCCCAGCGAGGGAGACCCAGGATACATATGAAAACCACCCCTACGTGAGAGATTCTTTCACGTATTCTGGACCTCCCTTCATTACGTCTACTCGGTCCTAGTGTAAGACCTATTCATTCGACTGATACCCGTGTACCCTTGGGATCTTCGTGCTCATCAGGCGGATGGCCAGCAGAGCAATCCAAATGCCGCCGCCAATGATGCCAATCCGTTCAATGAGTCCTGTTGGTCCCCCGTCTAGCACTTTGGTGGTGAGGGCGAAGGCGACATACGAGGCGGCGACCAGCAGACCTGTGGCAACCGAATACCAGGACCAGCCGCGTCCGGCAGAATACGCTGCCTCGCACCGTGCCAGCACGAAGCAAGCCGCAATCAGCGAAGCGAACTGAAGCAGACCAAAGAGGATATGGATGGCTCCGTGAATGGTTAGTGCGCTCGACGCTCCTGGTGGGTAACCTAGCGACGGGTCGGGAAGGATTGGCCCGATGACGATGAAGGTGAGGCCATAGATGCCGAGCAGGATGGGTCCCCAGGTGGAACCACGCCCTGTACGCAGGAGCAGCCTCATCCCGATGGCAAAAGCGAGCAGGAGCGCTCCGGTGACGATGTAGTTGGTGATTTGCATCCACCCACCATCCCCCAGCTCGAGGTTGCTATCGGGGACTATCCAGGCGTTGTAGCCAGGACGTGTGGCTCCAAGGATGAGAAGCACAACAGCGTTGAGCAGCGGAGCAATGACACCGCAAGCCAGCAGCAGTCTGATCGCCACCGGCTGCTCACCAGTGCTTTGTACTGAGATTTCCATGTGTTTTTCCTTTGCATTTAAGATCATCGGGTTTCACGCCAGTAGATCCTCTCCGCATCGAGAACGAGAACGAGAACGATAAGCAGGAGCTTGGTTTCCCCAGTCTCATTTCAGATGCGTTGATTCTCTCGTAGGCGGACTCCCTGGCGGACAGGTCCAGACTTCGACAAGCAATTCCGCGCAACCCTGCTATGCGAACATGAGGGCGAGGTACTTGCCAAATTGGATTTCACTAAGGTGGCTTTGCCAGTAATGGTTGGGGGAGTCGCATCGACCCGTTGCCCCTAGATCGTGTCAGCAATACTAACCCTAAGCCTGTCTGTCTTCTCGCGAAGGCTTGAGGGCACGTGGCTTGCGCGTCTGGGCGGCCCCATTTGTGTCGTGCCAGTTCTACCTTGGCTTAGATTAGCGCCCAGCACCGGGAATGACTTGAACCGCGTGGCTATTCTTGAAGATGCGGGCGGGTGGTAGACCGAACGTGGCGCGACAGACGCGCGACAGGTGCGCCGAGCCGGCGAATGCTGCCGCATGAGCAGCCTCAGTGAGGGACGCTCCCGATGCACTGGCGCGCAGAGCGGCCAACAAACGTTGCCTGTTTCTGTCTATGAGAAGACATGCCTCGCGTTCAGACGAAGCTCAGCACGCGCCGATTTGTGACCCAGCATTGACCGCGTGGCGGCGATTCGCGACGGGACTGTGACGGCACCGCGTCTTCCTGAAGGTGGGAAGTCGTGTCATGCGCCAATAACTGGCCGCTTACGTCTCTTGAGGAAAGGCGGACGACCATGGAGACGATGTTATCGCCAATAACTCTTGAAGCATTCCGTGCCCAACTGATGCGAGAGCATAGCCATCTACAGGAGCAGATTGCTGATTTGCGCCAGGCAGAGGGCCTTGAGCAGCCGCTTGGCTCGCTAGAGCGGCGTGGGGAAGTGACCGACCAGGCGGATGAGGGCATGGATCAGGCCGAGTGGGATCGCATGCGCATCGAGGAGCTGGCGCTCACGGATCGCCTGACAGAGGTTGATCACGCGCTGGCGAAGTTCCTAGCGGGCATCTATGGCCTGTGTGAGACGTGTGGCAGACCCATTCCTGAGGCGCGGCTTCGGGCGCTGCCAGAGGCACGCTTTGATATCGAGCATCAAGCCGCGTTCGAGCGCAGCATCCATGCTGAGGAGCTATTACCAGAGAGCAGTTTCTAGCCTGTGGTGGCATCGCTCGCTGCCGTCATGAGTACCGATTGGAGGGAACAGATGCGCAGCCAGCTTTTCGATTTACAGCTTGAGCTAGACTATGCCCGTGAACACTTGCAGCAGGCTCGCATCGCGCTTGCCAGAGCGCAATGGGAAGATGCGTCGCCCTCGCTGGTAGAGGCCCGGCGCCAGGCTGTGCGCAAATACACGGCGTATGTGCAGCGCGTGCAAGATGAGTACGCGGCCGCCCTGAGGCAAAATAGCGCCTGATGCCATCAAGCGCACAACGCGAAAGGGCAGGTCACTGAATACTCCGCGATCTGAGCGCGAGACGTGAGCCTTTTATTGCTCACCAGTGCTTACCACTGCAAGACACAGGTCAGTGC
>DASUWS010000075.1:0-11136 GCA_036378295.1 Ktedonobacterales bacterium | reverse complement strand
CAAGGCGCTGCGTGCGGGCGTGATCGCGCAGCAAATTATGTCCGACGAGCAGTACGACGCCCTGTATGCGCGGGCCAAACATGAGTTCGCGCAGCGCCAGGGGAAAGGTATCATGCCGTTCTATGTCGCCTGTGGCCAGCGCATGCCGTAGCCTACGAGACACGACATGGCATCGTGGCAGACCAGAGCAAGCGTTTGAGGTACGAAAAGGAGCACACCTGGATGTGGCCGTTTCGCCGTAAGAGAAGCGACGTTATCTTTGAGGATGTCCCCGACCAGCGGTTCCGCCTCTTTGGGGGCCGCCAACACCTCGCCGCGATGCCCTATCCGCTCCCCAAGGACCTGGGCGAGATCAACCGGCTGGACTTTCAACACTTCCTGCTGCGCACGGGGCTCCGGGGCAACTTTGCCGCGCCGCTCCAGCAGCCGAGGGACATTCTCGATGTGGGGTGTGGCTCAGGCCGCTGGGCGATGGAGATGGCGACACTCTTCCCGGCGGCTCGCGTAGTGGGCCTCGACCTGGTAGCGCCACCTGACGATACGCGCTCGCTCGGCCAGGGGCTCGATGTGCGCCCCACCAACTACATCTTCACGGCGGGTAACATCCTCGAAGGGCTGCCCTTCCCCGATCAGAGCTTCGACTTCGTCCACCAGCGCTTACTCTTTTCCGCTATTCCGCGTGATCGCTGGCCCGCCGTCATCCAGGAGCTGGTACGGGTGACGCGGCCCGGCGGCTGGATAGAGTTGGCGGAGATTGGCGCGGCTACCGATGGCGGCCCCGGCTTCATGGGTCTCTGGCAAGCCTGGTCCAATCTCGCGGCCACTCGCAATGTGGACTTTGCCATGAGCCAACGCATCGGGCAGATGTTGCGCGATGGGGGGCTCGTCAATGTACAACAGCGGGTGGTGACCTTCCCGGTAGGCGAGTGGGGTGGGCGGATCGGGCGCGCCTCGGCGACGGATTACCTCGCGCTCGCCGGAGCATTGCGTGCGGGCGTGATCGCGCAGCAAATTATGTCCGACGAGCAGTACGACGCCCTCTCGGCGCGTGCCAAGAAAGAATTCGCGCAGCGCCGGAATCAGGGCTTTCAGCCATTCCACGTCGCCTACGGCCAGCGACCGTAAACCTCCCCCAGCCCCTCTCCCACTGGGAGAGGGGAACCAGTGAGGGAAAAGAAATGGGCTACAGCGCCTCGAAGATGGCTGCGATGCCCTGGCCACCGCCGATGCAGAGGGACGCCGCGCCGTAGCGGAGGCCGTTGCGCTGCAACTCATTGACCAGCGTCATCGCCAGCCGTGTCCCGCTCGCCGCGAGCGGATGGCCAAGCGAGATAGCGCCGCCGTTGACGTTGGTCCTGGCGCGATCCAGGCCAAGGTCTTTCTCCACGGCAAGATACTGCGCCGCGAATGCCTCGTTGACCTCGACCCGATCAAGCTGGTCCAGCGTCAGATCGGCCCGCTTAAGCGCCTGGCGAATGGCTGGAGCAGGCCCGATGCCCATGATGCTCGGCTCGACACCAACAATACCCCAGGAGACGATGCGCGCTAGCGGCTTGAGCCCGCGCTCTTTGGCAACCGCCCCGGTCGTCAACACCACCGCCGCGCCCGCGTCGTTGATGCCGCTGGCATTGCCCGCCGTCACGACTCCACCCTTGCGGAAGCGCGATGGGAGCTTCGCTAGCGCTTCCAACGACGTCTCGCGCACGCCCTCATCCTGATCGATCACCGTCTCGCGGCCCTTGCGGTCGGTGACGGTAACAGGCACGATCTCCTCGGTCAGCAAGACGCTCTGCTGGGCACGACGTGCCTCCACCTGGCTGCGCAGCGCGTAGGCGTCCACCTCCTCACGCGAGATGTGGTATTGCTCGGCTAGATTCTCAGCGGTAATAGCCATGCCACAGCCGACATAGCTATCGGTCAGCGCCTCCCAGAGATAGTCTTCCAGTTGATGCTCGCCCATTGAAAGGCCCGTGCGAGCACCGCGAATGACGAACGGCGCCTGCGTCATATTCTCGCCACCGCCCGCCAGTGCAATGGTTCCCTCGCCCAGCAACAAGGACTGCGCCGCCGAGACAATCGCCTGCAGACCCGAGCCGCAGAGCCGGTTGACCGTGAGCGCGGGAATCTCAATGGGGACGCCCGCTTTGAGCGCAACGTGGCGCGCGAAATAGATCGCATCTTTGCTGGTCTGCATGACGTTGCCAAAGACCACCTGATCAATGTCGGCGGCAGCTACTCCGGCGCGCTCGATGGCGGCTTTGGCGGCGATGGTGGTCAGGTCAATGGCGGAAATGTCCTTGAGCGACCCCATAAAAACGCCAAACGGCGTGCGGGCGCCACTCAGGAGAACGATATCGCGATCTTCGATGGTCATGATGTGCCGCTCCTGTCCGGCGTCCAGCGGACGCCATGCTCTGGATGTCTTCCTGACGTATCCACACCGGCCGCCAGCTACCGCTTCTCGGTGTACTCGCGGAAGCCCTTGCCGGTCTTCATGCCATAGCGACCCGCCTGCACCATGCGGCGGAGCAGCGTCGGCGGCGCGTAGGCAGGATCAGGATATTCGCGATAAATCGCCTCGGCGGCATAGAGTGTGGTATCCAGGCCAACATAGTCGAGCAGCTCGAAGGGGCCCATGGGGTAGCCGCAGCCGAGTTTCATCCCGGTGTCAATGTCGTCCATCGTGGCAAGCCCATTTTCATACATGCGCACGGCGGACAGCATGTAGGGGATGAGCAGGAAATTGACGACGAATCCGGCGGTATCCTTTGCGATGATCGGGGTCTTGCCCAGCGACTGCGCGAACTCACGCAGCGTCTCGGTCGTCTCGTCGCTGGTGGCGATGGTGCGCACGATCTCGACCAGCTTCATCACTGGAGCCGGGTTGAAGAAGTGGAGACCAGCGATCTTGTCCTGCCGTTGTGTCACCGACGCCATCTCGATGATGGGCAGCGATGACGTGTTGCTGGCGATGATCGCGCCCGCGGGAACGATCCCATCGAGCGTTGAGAAGAGCTTTTTCTTCTCATCCATATTCTCGATGATCGCCTCGATGACCAGATCGCGGTCGGCAAAGTCGCTCAAATTGAGGGTGCCGCGAATGCGTCCGCGGTATTCGCTGGCCTGATCCTGAGTGATCCTGCCTTTATTGGTCAGCATATCCCATGCGCCGTTAATGCGTCCCATGCCGCGGTCCAGCAATTCCTGCGATACCTCGGCCAACAGCACATCATAGCCCGCCTGCGCGGCGGTCTGGGCAATACCACTACCCATGAGGCCCCCGCCGATCACACCAACTGTCCTGATCGCCATTGATCGATGCCCTCCTCGGATGTTTCTCATCTGAATTAGCGCGGTGCGCGCCAGACAGTATTGTACCGCGAAGACTCTCTTGTGTGAAACAGAGAGATTTCAGCGTATATCTATTACTGATAGAAGTCTTTCGGCTGCTGCCATTAGCACAGGATGGCATTTTCCGCGCAATCATGCAGACAGCCAATGCTTGTTGTGTAACAGGCATACAATGTGCTAGGGTTGCACATGGGCACTGATGTCCGGCTCGCTGTTTGAGCTTCTCCGTCGCGCGATGACCGCACCAGCTTTGCCAGCTTATCAGTGTGATAGCTGAGTACAGAGAGGGAGACCTATGGCACGTACAGATGATCCTCAGGAGATGGTCCCGCAGGAAGAACTCGACGATCTCGTCGCGGACTTCCAGAGGCGGGGGGTTAGCCGCCGCGCGTTCATTCAGCGTGCTGTGGCGCTTGGACTCTCGCTCAGTGCCGCTTCAGCGCTGTTGGCCGCCTGCGGCACAACTACCAGCAGCAGCAATTCGAAGACAGTTGATCTCCTGTGTGTCTGGGGTGGTGAGGAGCAAGCCTCCTTCAAGGCGACGGTTGCGCCATTCACCCAGCAGACCGGAATCACGGTGAAGGTCGAATCGACCCGCGACCTGAACGCCCAGTTGACCACCCGCATCCGTGGCAACAACCCGCCGGACATCGCCGTTCTGCCAAATCCTGGCAAGATGCAAGAGCTTGCTGCCCAGAACAAGCTGATCCCGCTGGATGGCATGCTCGACATGAACACGATCCACACGCAGTACGCTTCGGCGTGGACCGATCTGGGCTCGTACAACGGCAAGCTGTATGCCATCTTCTACAAGGCGGCGAACAAGGGCACCGTCTGGTACAACCCCAAACAGTTCGACTCCAGCGGCTATAAGACACCGACCACCTGGCAGGACATGATCTCCCTCTCAGACACCATCGCCAGCAAGGGCAAGTTCCCGTGGACGATGGGCGTCGAGAGTGGTGCGGCCAGCGGCTGGCCCGCGACCGACTGGATAGCGGAAATCTACCTCAACCAGTCGGGACCGGATATGTATGACAAGTGGGTCGCCCACAAGATTCCGTGGACGGATGCCAGCATCAAGTCCGCATTCCAGATGTTCGGCCAGATTGCCCACGGCAAGCACTATATCGCTGGCGCTCCGCAGTCCATCCTGGCTACCAACTTCGAGCCTGCTAGCTACGGACCGTTCAAAACGCCGCCGGACTCCTACATGTACTATCTGGGTGACTTCACCCAGGGATTCATCACCACGCAGTTCAAGACTCTGAAGCCGGGAACGGACTTCAATTTCTTCCCATTTCCGACGGTCAACACCCAGTATCAGGGCGCGGTCACTGGTGGAGCGGATGTCGTCGTCGCGATGAAGAATACCAGCGCTGTGCAGCAGTTGGTGAAGTACCTGGCGACGCCTGATGCACAAGCCATCTGGGTCAAGCGTGGCGGCTTCACCTCTGTGAACAAGGCGGTGGATCTCACTGCCTATCCCGATCCGGTAGCGCAAGCGTCGGCCAAGATGCTGACCGCCGCCACAACATTCCGTTACGGGGCGGGCGACCTGATGCCGTCGGCTGTGCAGGAGGCCTTCTGGAAGGGCTCACTCACATTTATCCAGGATGCGGGCCAGCTCGATAGTGTGCTCAGCACCATCGAGGCGACTGCACAATCGGCATACAAATAGCTGTTGGCACGCAAATAGCTAATAGCTAACCTTGGTAATCCCTGGCACCTGTTACCAGGCCATGCGGACGTGGGGCGCCCCCTGCGTCCGCCTGGGAAGGGGTCCCCCTATGGCTGTGAGTGCGTCATCGGTCAGCTCAAAGCGCCCGCTCTTTGGCAAGCGGGCACGCGCCCAGCTCATCGCCTGGCTCTGGATTGGCCCGGCGGTAGCTTTTGTGGCGGTGTTCCTGCTGTATCCCGTTGTGTTGACGGCGATATGGAGCTTCCAGGATGCCACCTCAACCCAGTTCGTCGGGCTTGAAAACTTCCGACTTATCTTCACCAACCCCAACATGCTGCTCGTGCTGCGCAACAACCTGTTGTGGCTGGTGCTTGGCACCGTGTTTACGGTGGCGCTGGGACTGCTGATCGCCGTCCTGGTAGATCGCGTGCGTATCGAGAGCGTCGCCAAAGCGGCGATCTTTATTCCGATGGCCATCTCGTTTGTAGGCGCGGGCGTTATCTGGAAGTTTGTCTACGACTACGCCGCGACCGGCGAGCAAATTGGTCTGCTCAACGCGGTTGTGACGCACTTTGGCGCGCAGCCGCAGGCATGGCTGGTCAACGGCACCAATAACATCGCGCTCATTATCGTCTACGTGTGGATGTGGACCGGTTTTTGCATGGTCATTCTCTCGGCGGCGCTCAAGGGTGTTCCCACGGACATTCTGGAGGCGGCGCGCGTGGATGGCGCGAGCGAGGTCGCGATCTTCTTCCGCATCATCGTGCCGGTGATCAGCCCGACCATTGCCGTCGTCGCCACGACGATGATCATCAATCTGCTCAAGATTTTCGATATCGTGTACGTCATGACCGGGGGCAATTTTGGTACCAACGTGATTGGCGTCGAGTATTACAACCAGCTCTTTCATATTTTCGACAATGGTGTCGCCAGTGCGCTGGCAGTTGTGCTGATGATTGCCATCGTGCCGATTATGATCTTCAACATTCGCCGGTTCCGCGCGCAGGAGGCACAACGATGAACATGGCAAGAAATCCTGCTGACGTGACCAGTGTCATCACCGATGTTGACCTGAGCAGCAAGAAGCCGGGTCCATCAGAAGAGGTCTCCCTGGGGCGGCTATCGCCGCGCGAGCGGCTGATGCGCAGCATCAACAGTGGGCTGCTGACGTTCATCGTCGTCGTGATTGCCCTGCTCTGGTCGGTGCCCACCTTTGGGCTATTCATCAGCTCGTTTCGTTTCCCCGCTGATGTCCACTCGACCGGATGGTGGAACGGCCTGGTGCCCCCGTGGCACTTCACCATCGAGAACTACCAGAACGTCTTGCAGCAGCAGGACATGGGGACGGCGTTCATCAACAGCCTGATCATCGCGATTCCAGGGACGATCATCCCAGTGTTTGTGGCGGCCTTCGCCGCCTATGCCTTCTCGTGGATGAAATTTCCCGGGCGCGACTGGATCTTTCTCACGATTGTGGCGCTCCTGGTCGTGCCGATTCAGATGACGCTGATCCCGATTCTCAGCCTGTTCACCTCGGTCGGGCTGACGGGCAGCTACTGGGGCATCTGGCTGGCGCACACGGCCTTTGGCTTACCTTTCGCGATCTATCTACTGCGAAGCTTCTTCGGCGCGCTGCCAGGAGACTTGATGGAGTCGGCGCGCATCGACGGCGCCTCGCACATGCGCATCTTCTTCAACATCCTGCTACCGCTGGCGATCCCCTCGATTGCCTCGCTGGTGATCTTCCAGTTCATGTGGGTCTGGAACGACCTGCTGGTGGCATTGGTGTTGCTGGGCGGTAGCCCGGAGCGCGCGCCGATGACAGTAGCCATCGCCAATCTGGTCAACTCATTCGGCACCAACTACGAAGTATTGACAGCCGCCGCCTTCATCTCGATGGCGCTGCCGCTGATTATCTTCTTCAGCCTGCAACGCTACTTCGTCCGCGGCATCCTGGCTGGCTCGGTGAAGGGGTAAGCCGGACCTCACTTCCTGTCCCCCTCTCCCACAGGAGAGGGGGAACCTGGTGGGCACGATTTGTGTATGCCAGCGTGCGCATTACATCCCCCATACCTTCGCCTGTCGTGGTACCACTTGCCGTAGCGATACGCACGACCTCAGCCCGCGCAGGCTCGGCTTCGCGGCCACAGGCAGGGAGGAATACTACACCATAACCCTCATAACAGGGAAGACCCCATGATGCCGCGGCTAGCTCCGTGGCAAACGGCAAACGTGCCCACTTGCCATGTCAGCGAGGTGCTGCACGATCAGGATGAGCCGCAAGGCTTGAGCCTGCGGCTTGCATCTGCCAGAGACCAAATATCATATCGTGCGCCACAGTGAGGCTAACCGCCAGCGCCTTCCCCACGTTCGTCGCCATCCCCAAAATAGCCGTACCAGCTGGCGGCCAATGCGCGCATCTTCGCGCCGCCCTGCATCTGGCGGAGCGCTGGCGGCATCCACGCGGCGGCATGGGCGGTATGCGACCGCAGTGTACCCATTACCTGGAAATAGAGGTCCATGTCGGGCGGAAAGAGCAACGCCTCACGCTGGCCCGAATCGCTCCGCTCGGTTTCCAGATAGAAGTAGTGGCCCTGCTCGGCGTACCATGCGCGCACGGCGTCTGGTGATGGCGCGGGCTGGCCCATCCGCTTCACCAGGTCGGCAAAGCCAGGACTGGCCGTTCCCAGCGGCAGCGCATGCAGGTGCGCATGAAATACCGTCTGGCGGAAGACGCCATGCTCGAAGAAGATCGGCGAGTGATAACGGTCCGCCAGGAAGCGGGTGACGCGCTCCCGCAGCTCCCGCGCCTCGCCGTCGAGACCCAGCGGCAGCGCGCCATAGCAGGCATAGTGGGCGCGCGGAACGATCAGCAGATGGCCCTCGGCAAGAGGCGCGTGATCGGCAATGACCAGAAAGTGGTCCGTTTCCGCCAGCACCACGTCGAGCATAGCTTGCGCGCAGAAGGCGCAGCCAGCATCAGGGCGCGGAAGCGATTGAGCACCATGCGGAGTCATCCAGACGATCCTTGCGGCTATTGGGTTGAGCTTGAGCGGGCCATATCGCCAAACAGATTTCGCAGCCGCCCGCCGGTCGCCCGGGTTGGCTGCCACGGCGGCAGATCAACCAGCGAAGGCATCTCGCTGCTCTGCGGCACCACGCGACGGCGCGCAGGCGGCACGGCCAGCGCGTTGGTAGATGTGGAGGCATCAGGCGCAGAGGCAGGCTGATCGACGGGCGCGAAATGCGGCCAGGGCACGGGGCGCGTTTTTGAGAACGGCCAGGGCTTGGAGACCTTCAACACCAGCAACGCCAGGGGAATGCAGAGCAAGAAAACGATAACGGCGGTCCACTGCGCCTGCTTCAATCCACCGATGCCAAGGAACGGCGTGGTGGGCTCGGTTGCCCGGAAGAAGAAGACGACGAATTGACTGAGAGCATAGAGCATCAGATACAGCGTGAAGTACAGACCCGCGCGAATCTTCGGTAGGCGGTGGCGAAGCGGCCAGATCAGCGCCAGGATCACCACACTGAAGAGCATCTCATAAACCTGCGCAGGCTGGAACGGTACGCCCAATGGAGCAAATGTGTTATTCGGATTCACATAGACCAGCGCCCACGGCAGGATGTGTGGGTCGGGCACATACGCGAAACAGGGCGCGCTCGCGCAGACGCCTGAGGGCAGGTTGACTGGCCCTCCGGCGGCACTGCCCAGAATATCGCCGTTGACGAAATTGCCGAAGCGGCCAAATATTTGTCCGACTACCGCGAAGAGCGCGCCGCCATCCAGCGCAACCCAGCGGTTCAGCCCGTAACGCGGCGCTATGATGAACAGTATCCCCGCGCCAGCGAAGATCGCCCCGAAGAAAGCCATGCCACCGTTCCAGACGGAGATGATATTGATCGGCTTGAGCAGATAGTCTTCTACCAGATGAGGCTGCTGCAGAACGAAGTACAGGCGCCCGCCGATTAGCCCGGCAATAGCCGCCCAGATGAACAATCCCCACAGCTGATCTTCGTGGATGCCCTCGCGCACCGCCCAACGATTGACGACATACAACGCGATAGCGATCCCGACCACATAAGCGATGCCGTACCAGTGAATGGCAAACGGACCAATACTCAACAAAATCGGGTCAAGGTTCAAGACGAAGTATGCAAGGGGAACGTGCCCCAATCCCGCGAGTGTCCAGGCCTCCATGAAGGCGATTCCTCTCCCTGTGCGGCTCACCCCTGCATCCCCAGTGGGACGCTACGCCGCGGCTTTCATCTGTCATTATCGGAGAGCGGGCCAGCTTGTGTCAACGCATGTGTCAACGCATGGATGCCCGCGCGCCTGACGCGTCTCATGAGTCTGCCCTACAATTGGTTCAACGAGAGAGGCAACAGAGCCAACCCATACACCAGGACTCCTACCCGTTTCGTCTCATTTGTTGGACGATAGGGCCGCCGTCCGCAGCCTTTCAGGCTCCTGCAGGCACCCACATAACATCCCAGGGGAAATCCAGTATCATATACCGTCAGAGGCCATACAAACGCACGAAATACGCGCACAATACCTCTATGCAGCTATCCTCCAGGAGGAACGCCACATGCGAATGGGAACCGAGCCAGTGGTCGAGCGATTGACCGTCGGACCGCTCAGCGCGAACTGCTATCTGATCACCTGCCCGCG
The DNA here is from genome assembly GCA_036378295.1 of Ktedonobacterales bacterium. GTDB lineage: Bacteria > Chloroflexota > Ktedonobacteria > Ktedonobacterales > JADMIN01 > DAHUXT01. Next base: position 1,429 of record DASUWS010000075.1, on the reverse strand, counting down.
CACTCGTCAGGCGATGGTCGTCGATCCAGGGGACGAGGCTGAGCGCATCCTGCAGCGCATTCGAGAGCGCGGCGTGACCGTGGCAAGGGTTCTGCATACACATGGCCATTTCGATCACATTAGCGCCACCGAGGAGCTCCTTGCCGGGCTGGACGGCACCGTTCCGGTGCTGGCACATCCGGCAGACGCGTACCTCTACACGCGTGAGGCTCGTCTCTGGGGCGCGCAGTTTGGCTATCCGCTGCCAGAGCGGCTGAGTGTGCCGGATAGTACTATCGATGACGGGGCACTGGTAGAGGTCGGTACACTTAACCTGCGGGTGATTGCTACGCCCGGACACACACCTGGCAGTATTAGCCTGTTGTACGATCCGGAGGATGCATCAGAAGCCGCGCATGCGTGGCTGCTCTCGGGCGACACGCTCTTTCGCCGGGGCATCGGTCGAACCGATTTGCCCGGCGGAGACGAGGATGCGATCTACGAGAGCATCCAGGCGCGGCTCTATCCATTGCCCGCTGATCTGCGGGTCTATCCAGGCCACGGCGAGGCAACGACCATCGGTGAGGAGCGACGCATGAATCCATTTGTGCGCGGCGCCTGAGTCAGGCGGCGCATCTGGCACGTCTGGCCGCTTGATACCGAGGCTGTTACTGAGCGGGGAGTCAGTAGTCTTACGTAGTGAGATGGGTATCATACCGCCCAATCTGGGAGCCTGTTGTACACTGGAACGTCGTTGCGATACGCGCAGTGAGACGATGAAGTGGTCGCTGAGGAAATACTGAATGAGCAAGATCTGCGTTGTTGGGACTGGGTATGTCGGCTTGGTGACGGGCACCTGTCTGGCCGACCTTGGCAATCAGGTGACCTGCCTGGATGTTGTGGCGGCGAAAATCGAGCGCTTGAAGGCGGGTGAGTTGCCCATTTATGAGCCCGGCCTGCACCCGATGGTCACGCGCAATGTTGACGCGAACCGGTTGCACTTTAGCACCAGCTACGCCGAGGCGATGCAGGATGTCGAGTTCATCTTCATTGCGGTGAATACGCCGACCGTGCAGGGAGGCGACGGGGCCGACATGTCGTTCGTCGAGCTGGCCGCGCGCTCCATCGCTGAACACCTGCGCAACGACGCCATCATCGTCAACAAGAGTACGATGCCGGTCGGCAGCGGCGATCTGGTGACAGCCATCATCTATGAGCATCTGACCGATACCTCGCTCAAGGTCTCGGTGGTCTCCAATCCTGAGTTCCTGCGCGAAGGCTCCGCCGTGCAGGATTTCCTCCAGCCGGATCGCGTCGTGCTTGGCTCGACGGACCGCGCGGCGGCATCGCATGTCGCCCAGTTGTATCTGCCGCTGCGCGCGCCGATCGTCATCACCGATCTCTACACCGCCGAGATGATCAAGTACGCCTCGAATGCCTTCCTGGCCAC
>DASUWS010000074.1:0-11968 GCA_036378295.1 Ktedonobacterales bacterium | reverse complement strand
AATACTCCATGTGAAGGAGGGCACCTCATGGCGATCCATGCCATCGCTCCATTTGACATCACGGCCTGGGAACCGGAGGAATACGATGACCAGGACGACGTCAAGCTGACGCGTACGCATGTGGAAAAGGCGTTTCGAGGCGATCTGGAGGGGCGGAGCACAGCCGAATTGCTGATGGCAGGCGCGCCGGGTGGGTCGGCAGCGTACGTCGGCGTTGAGCGGATTACCGGGCGCCTCAATGGCAGGTCCGGCAGCTTCGTCCTGATTCACGAGGCCAGCATGTCAAGTGAGGGGCAATCCCTGAGCCTGACAATCATGCGCGACTCCGGAACAGGCGAGCTGCGCGGCATCCACGGTACCGGCGACATCACCATCGCGCCTGATGGCTCGCATACCTTCACCCTGGACTACGACCTCGACTGACGGCATAACATGTCCGGCGCAGCCAACGCACCTATCCGGGCGGATGCCCTCCTCGACAGCAGAAATCCGGCGGAATGCGGTACGATAGTATCGGCGTGCACGCGAGCGGCAGCGTGACGGGCGCGCACCGAAATGTGACTGAGCAAGGCGCTATATCCGCTGAGGGAGAGGGCATGATCGAACGTTACACCCGGCCGGAGATGGCACGGGTCTGGTCGGATGAAAACAAGCTAGACACCTGGCTGCGTGTCGAATTGCTGGTCTGTGAGGGCTGGGAACGCGAGGGCGTCATTTCCGCTGAAGATATGGCGAAGCTGCGCGAGGCTACCTATGATCTGGCACGCGCGCAAGAGTTGGAGCAGGAGATTCATCACGACGTGATCTCCTTCCTTCGCTCAGTCCAGGAGCGCCTGGGGCCGGAAGGGCGCCTGCTCCACCTGGGGCTGACCTCGTCAGACATGCTGGATACGGCACTCGGGGTGCAACTCGTCCAAGCGGGAGCGCTTCTGCGGGAGCAACTCGACGCGCTGACCGAGACCACCACCCAGGCCGCGCTCCGCTATCGCCAGACGCTTATGGTCGGGCGCACCCACGGCATCCACGCCGAGCCGACAACCTTCGGTTTCAAGCTCGCCATGTGGGTGGACGAGCTGCGCCGCTGCCGCACCCGGCTCGATCACGCGGTTGATATGGTTGCGGTCGGGGCGATTTCTGGCGCGGTTGGCACGCATGCCACGGTGCCGCCGAGCGTCGAGGAATACGTCTGCGCTGCGTTGGGCCTGCGCCCGGCGCCTGTCTCTACCCAGATCATCCAGCGCGACCGTCATGCCGAGTTCGTCTGCGCTCTGGCGCTCATCGGCTCCTCACTGGATAAGATGGCCCAGGAGATTCGCCACCTGCAACGCACCGAGGTGAGCGAGGCATTTGAGCCATTCGGCGCGCAGCAACAGGGCTCTTCGGCAATGCCCCACAAGCGCAACCCCGAAAAATGCGAGCGCATCAGCGGGCTGGCGCGTGTCCTGCGGGGGCACGCCGTCACCGCGATGGAAAACGTCGCCCTCTGGCACGAACGCGATATCAGCCATTCCTCCAGCGAGCGGATCATCCTGCCGGATAGCACCGGATTGCTCCACTACATGCTCTGGCTCTTCAACTCGATCATGCAGGGACTGGAAGTGGATGAGGAGCGCATGCGCGCCAATCTGGAGATGACACGCGGCCTCATCTACTCATCGCGTATCCTGCTGGCGCTGGTGGATAAGGGGATGGATCGCCAGGCGGCCTACAAGCTCGTTCAGCGAAATGCCCAGAAGGTCTGGCGGAACGAAGACAGGGGCCAGGGATTGCTGGCCATGCTCAAGGCAGACCCTGACGTCATAGCGCACATCTCGCCGGAGGAGCTGGACGAAATCGCCGATCCCAAAGCGTACCTCGTCCACCTCGACACAGCCTTTTCGCGTCTCCACCTGCTCTAGGCGTGAGGCGTGCCGGATGTCAGATGGATGCATAGCGCCTCGTCTTGCGTGGAAAAGCCCGTGCCCTCCCCGCGTGTAGGAGCGATCTGGGAAGGGCACGTGATACCTGGCATGGCGCTGCTCTGGGGCTACGCGCTCCCGTTGCCTTCGTTGAGCAGCCGCTCGCGCAGCGCCTGCTCGCCTTCCTCCGTGACCAGGGCGAAGATATGGTCCTCCGGCAGGATTACCGTCTCTCCGGTCGGCGTCAGATTGGTATCGCCGCGCACGATCAGCGCCAGATTGACCGAATTGGGCAGGGTCAGTGAGCGCACCGTCTTGCCTGCCGCGGGCGAGGTGGGCGGCACGGTCAGCTCCACCAGCCCCAGCCCGGCACGCGTGAGTGTCATGAGCGGGACCAGTGTGTGATGGGGTAGTTGCGCCTCGATCATGTGCAGAATCGACTGTGTCGGGCTGATGATGACATCGATCCCAAGCCGGCGAAAGAGCGCTTCATTGCGCGGATTGTTCACCCGCGCGATAGTGGTTGGCACATGGAAGCGAGCCTTGGCAACCTGGGAGATCACGAGGTTATCCTCGTCATCGCCCGTCACAGCGATCACCAGATTTGCCCGGGAAGTTCCCGCCTCCGCCAGGATACGCGCCTCGCAAGCGTCGCCGCGCACCACCGACGTTTCCCCTAGTTCCTCGGCCAGGCGCTCGGCTCGTCTGCCATCCTTCTCCAGCAGTAGCACCTCATGCCCCTGCTCGATAAGGCCCTTCGCCAGATAGTACCCGACTTGTCCGCCACCGCCGATAACGATATACATGGTTCTAGCGATTCTCCCCTGTCGCGCCTTTTGTGGACAGTGATTTCTGAGGCTCTGGGAGCGGAACACTCCGGCCCTCAGCAATGGATTGTACTGCAGACTTCGTGCGGGGCGCTTCGTTGAGCAGGGCGGTCTTTATGAGCTTTGCACCAACGATCGTGGGGGATATGCTCTCCAACCCTAGTGCATTATACGTCTCTTGCCGGATGGGGTCATAGATGCGACAGATCACTTTGTCAACAGCGAAGGTGTACTTGGCAATCTGCGCAGCCATGATATTGCGATTGTCACCGTTAGTCACGGCAGCGAAAGCGTCAGCTTCTTCTATTCCAGCGCGGACGAGCACGTCTTCATCGGTCCCGTCGCCCACGATAGTGCTACCCTCAAAGTCAGAGCCAAGGCGATCAAACGCCTCACTGTTGAGGTCTATCACAGTGACATCATGCCCATCTTTGTTCATGATGTTGGCCAGTGTCGCGCCGACGCGACCACAGCCCAGAATGAGCAGTCTCATATTCCCTTCTCCTCCGGAATGTCCGGAGCGTTCTTTGCGCGCCATCGCCGTTGACTATCCTCGCGCGTCTTGGCATGTGGCGCCAGCGTATTATACATACGATGCCTCACCTTATGCCAGTTTTCGCCAGCGCACAAGGTGGGCTGACGGGCACCGCAGTAACTTTCCTGGTGCGAGCATAGTATGAGTATACCTAGTGCATATGCTATGCCCCGCGTATCACAACGCAATGGGACAAAATACCCCCCATTCCATCGGGATGCGGGCCCGGGAAACGCACAAAGAAGCGGGCTACGCGCGCGGCGAGAGCGCAAGGGCGCCATTGCCCAACCCAACCGCCGCTCGACGCGATACCCCGCGCGCAATCCTGGCACCTGGTTAATAGGCTTTGGCAAAGATGACCCATGCGGCGGATGGCCGTCCACAATGGACGCAGACACCACTCAGGTCGGGCTGGTCCAGCGGAATGCAGCGAATCGTCGCCTGGGTCTCTGCCTTGATCTGCGCCTCGCACTCAGCATCGCCACACCACCACGCCTCGATGAAGCCGAGCCGCTCGCGGTCGGCCATCAATTCCTGGAAGTCTTCGTAGGTGCTCACGGTATAGGTGCGGCTCTTGCGGAAGGCCAGCGCCTGATTGTAGAGCGTCTGTTGAATCTCCTCAAGGAGCGCGGAGACCTGCCCAGCGACAGCTTCCCGCGCGACGGTTCGCTTATCGGTGCGGTCGGTGCGCGGCACCAGCACGACCTGCCCGTTTTGCGCATCACGCGGGCCGATCTCGATACGCACGGGAACTCCACGTAGCTCCCAATGGCTATACTTGAAGCCGGGGCGCTCCTCACGCCAGTCCGCCTTGACGCGCACGCCCGTCGCCCGTAGCGACCGCTCCACCTCCGCCACCAGCGCGGCAACAGCCTCGCGCTCCTCATCTTTCCGCCAGATCGGCACGATGACTGCCTGGATTGGGGCGACGTGTGGCGGCAGCCGCAGGCCAGAGGCATCGCCGTGGACCATGATAACGCCGCCCACCATCCGGGTACTGGCGCCCCAACTCGTCGTCCAGGCGATCTTCACCTCGCCATCAGAATCCTGGAACTTGATGTCGAAGCTCCGGGCGAAGTTCTGACCCAGGTTGTGGGAAGTGGCCGATTGGAGCGCTTTGCCGTCGCCCATCATCGCCTCAAGCGAGTAGGTGCGTAGGGCGCCCGCGAACTTCTCGCTCTCGCTCTTGAGACCCGCGATCACCGGAATCGCCAACTCTTTCTCGATGAAGTCCTGGTAGACCTGCTGCAGTATCAGCATCGTCTCGGCCTGTGCGTCTTCCTCCGTGCGATGTACGGTGTGGCCTTCCTGCCAGAGGAATTCAGTCGTGCGCAGGAAGGGACGGGTGCGTTTTTCCCAGCGGACGACGTTGGCCCACTGGTTATAGAGCAGTGGCAAATCGCGGTAGCTCTGTACCCATTGCGCGTACATATGGCCGATTACGGTTTCGGATGTCGGCCGCACGACCAGCGGCTCGGCTAGCTCCTCTTTGCCCGCGCGTGTCACCCACGCCACCTCCGGCGCGAAGCCCTCGACGTGTTCGGCCTCGCGCTCGATGAAGCTCTTGGGGATAAACAGCGGGAAGTAGGCGTTCTCGTGGCCAGTTGCCTTGATACGATCATCCAGCCGCTGCACCATATTCTCCCAGAGCGCATAGCCATACGGGCGAATCACCATACATCCGCGCACCGGCGATTCATCGGCCAATTCCGTCTTGTAGACGAGATCCTGATACCACTGGGAAAAATCGTCCCGGTCGGCAAGATCTTCGACTAGCTTCTCGTCAGCCTGCGCCTGGGCTTTTTCCTGGATTTTTGGCTGAGCCTTGTTCTTCTTTCCCGTCGTCTCTGCCATGATCATGACCTTTCCCTGGCGCCAGTCCGCGCCAGGCACGCAACACATAAAAAAACCGCCCTCCGATGAGTCTTCGGGAGGGCGGACGTCTGTCCCGCGGTACCACCTGCCTTCAGATGCACCCAACGATCAGCGCCGGGAAGCATCCCTCGATGCGCTCCGCACAGAACGTCTCTCCTGGCGGGCTGCTATCCCATGATAACGGAGGATGGCCGGTAGCCTTTCCCCCTGCTCATCACTGGTCAGAGGCTCGGCTACTGCTCACGGGTGGGTTCGGTGGATGCCCCGCACCGGCTTTCACAGTCCCGGTTCGCTGGTCGCGCGGCGTTCGCCACGTACTGATCCCGTTCGTCGCGGGTCTATTCTGCTGCAAAGTCTATGCTCTTGTCACAAGAACGTCAAGCCGCGCTACTCCCCCTCTTCGCCGTACTCACCGTGCTCACCATGCTTGCCCTGCTCGTCTCATTCGTTCTGCTCGCCGCACGTTTCCTCCGAACCGGTGTTCTCCAGCAGTGGCAGCGTGACGATGAACGTTGAGCCTTTCCCAGGAGTCGAATCCACTTCAATACGGCCCCCATGGCGGTCAACCACACCGCTGGTGATATGCAATCCCAACCCCAGGCCGACCCCTGGCCCGGATTGTACGTCAACGCCAGGGACGCGGTAGAAGCGGGTGAAAAGATGCTCGATGTTCTCAGGCGGTATCCCAACGCCCTTATCGATGACCCGGAGAACCGCGTGGCTATCCTCAACTTTGAGCGAGATGACGACCGTCATTTCAGCCGCACTGTATTTCGCCGCATTCGCCACCAGATTATCCACAACTTGCGACAGGCGGAACGCATCTCCCATCACCATGACAGGTTGCTTCGGAACCGTCAAGGTAAATGTTCTCTCGGGATTAGCGGCGGCCTGCCCGGCAACGGCATCGCGTACGACTCCGACCAGGTCGCACGGCTCCAGATCATAGATGAGCTTGCCCGTGCGCATCCGGGTGGCATCGAGGAGATCAGACACCAGCTTGTTGAGGCGTTGCGACTGGCGATACATCCTTTCCAGGCCACTCATGAGCGCTTCCGGTGAGATTGCCCGACCATCTGGGTGATTGTGCATCCGTCGCAGGAATGCCTGAAGTGTCGCCAGAATCGTTGCGAGCGGCGTGCGCAGCTCATGCGCGGCGATGCCAAGGAAGTCGTCACGCTGGCGCTCTAGCTCCTTGATACGGGTGATGTCCTGAAACACCGTGACGGCGGCGGAAATCTGGCCGGAGTCATCGAGATCGAGCGGAGCGGCGCTTGTCAGCAGGTCAATGCGACTGCCGTCGGGTCGCTCGTAGACAACTTCTTCGCCGACAATGGTCTCGCCGTTGAACGCCCTGCTGAGCGGCAGATCGCTTGCCCTAATACGGCGACCATCAGCCAGATATGTGTGGCGGGTTTCTCTGGAGCGGCTGTCCAGGAGATTCGTGACCGGATGTCCCAGGATATGCTGAACGGCGCTATTGCTCAGCACGACGTTACCCGAGCGTTCCACCAGCATGACTGCCTCAGGCATGGCTTCGATGATGGCGCTCAGCTCCGCGGCGTGCCTGCGAGATGCCTCGCGCGCGGCTACCAGCTCGGTAATTTCAAAGACAACCAACAGCAAGCCGGTGATCTTCCCGCGCTCGCCGCGCACTGGGGACAGTCGCATGCGATACGAGCGCCGCCGCTTATCGGGCGGTATCATGGCGGAAAACTCGTTGCTGACGTACGGCTCGCCAGTCGCGCGAACGCGCTCGAAGATCTCACGGACGCGCGTGCGTGTGCGTGCGGCTCCCTGGAACAGGTCATCCAGCGCCACGTCGACGATACTCCCACGCTCGACGAAGCCAGATCCCATCATTTGCAGAAAATTGTCATTGTGGCGCACGCAGCGGAAGGCGTCGGTAGCATCGAAGACCGCCATCCCGCTGAACGTTTGCTCGATCATGGTCTCAGCCAGTGACCGCTGTAGCGCCTCCTCATGGCTGAGCATCCGCTGCTCGGTGATATCATCGAAGATGACGAGCGCGCCGGATATTGCGCCATGCGCGTCCCGTAGCGGCGAGGCATAGTATCGCAGCCAGATATCGCGACCATGCACATCAATGATGCCTTCCATCTCCGAAACGACCTCACCCCGCAATGCCCGGCCCGATGGCGATTCGCTCACTGGCATGATGGTGCCGTCACTGCGACGCATCTCGTAGCGCTCCAGGCGGTCAGCCTGTGCCTCTCCGGGAATGAACGTCTGTCCCATAATGCGGGCACCCGCGGGATTGAGGTGAACCAATACCCCTGAAGCGTCATAGAGAGCAACACCGCTGTTCAATTGATCGAACAAAGTGGCGAGTATCACGCTCTCCGAACGCGGCTCATCCTGCTCGCGAGTCACGGATGCACACATCGCGCGGAGCACACCCGCAAGCGGCGTCGTGGCAAATTGATAGCTTCCTACCGCCTCATCCGACCGGCGCACGACGCCCAGAGTGACGAGCAGCGGCATGTGAGCAGCAATGGCGGATCGGTCAAGGGCACTCCTGGCAGCCAGCGCCTTCAGGCCAAGCGGCTCCGGCGCGGTGGCGAGCGCGCGAAGTATGGCTACGCGCTCCGGCGCTCCTAGCGCCTGCGCGATCGCCGCATCCTGTTCCGCCTGAAGGCGCACCTGCTCGTCAGGTAATGCCATTGACCTCGCCCTTTCGCGGTGCTGACTGGCTTGACCGCGTTACATGCCAGCGCTAGACACCTCAGCCTCCGTCACAGGTGATTGCCGCCCCAGCCGCTGCATGGCGAGATCGAAGAACTTGCGCGAGCCGCTGCGCAGGAGGCCAGGGTTCCTTCTCAGCACTCCGAGAAACAGACCGACACTGTAGTCACCACGCAGCAACTCCGCCGCCTGGGAGGACGTCAGCCGCCGCAACATCTCGACGCCATCATCCCATCTGGCATCGCTCCAGCGCGCTATGCGCTGATTGACAATGTATGAGATATCCATTTCGCGCCCAAAGCGCGCGCGCCACTGCCGGTCGTACCGGCTAAGGAACTGAGCGCTGCTGTCTCCGGCACGCGCGGCCTCAGCCGCCACAGCGCCAGCCATCTGGCCGCTATAGATCGCGAAGCGAATGCCCTCGCCAACCAGTGTCGAGCCGTGCCCGGCGGCATCTCCCGTGGCGATGAGACCATCCGTCACGAATTGCTCCACCACACCTTCTGAGGGAAACAGGCCGGTGTGGTATTCGACCGGACTCGATCCGGCGAAGTCAGGAGCGAGCGAGGGCAGGCGTTGCGCGAAGGTATCCAGATACTCGCGGGCGTCTTCATCAACATCGGGGCGAATCACCCCGACGCCCAGCCGCACCCGTCCCTTGCCACGCGGGAATGCCCAGGCATAGCCAGCGGGAGCCACCTGGCTCCCCATAATAAGGTAGAGGGTGTCTGGGTCGTAATTGGGCGCGACAAGGTCGTACTCCGCGCCAAAGCCATAGCGCTTGAATCCCTGGCGCAGCCCCGCGCGTGTCACGATGGTGCTCGAAAAGCCGCTGGCATCGATGACGACGGGAGCACGCCACTCGCCAGAGCGATTGCGGTGGTCTTTTGCGATCACGCCGACGACACGGCCATCCTCGATGATTGGCCCTTCGACTGGTGAGTTGGGATGAAGCGTCGCGCCTGCCTGGACCGCCCGGCTCGCGAGATGCTGGTAGACGGCGCGTACGTCCAGCACGCAGCAGACTGGGTCTGGATACTCGAAGCGCGCCTCACGATGGGGCGAGAGAAAGACAACATGTTTGATGGGATGATAGAGATCAGCAGGGATGCCGAGCGCCCGCATATCCGCAATCCAGCTCCCGCCGCTGGTATGCACTGGGTAGCCTATTTCCTTCTGCCGCTCCAGCACCGCGACCCGCGCGCCCTCCCTGGCCGCTGCCTCGGCAGCACTCAATCCCGCTGGGCCACCACCCACCACCAGCACATCAACTGTTCGCGCCTCGCCCGATTCACTCGCCTGCCCACTGGCCGTCATGTATGATGCCTCACTCATGAAAGGAAGTTAAGAAAGTCCAGTAAGTCCAGAAAGCGGTTTCGCGCCTCAAGCAGGGGAAAGCAACCCTATTCTTTCCGCGTATCCAAGGCAATATATCACATTGGCCCAGCTTGCAGCGCGGAATAGCCTGGACGATATTCAGCAAGCAGCATGCCACGCTAGCCATCTGAGCTAGCCATCTGAGAGGAAGTCCGGCACGGCTGGGACATCTACCTCCGGTGTCGGCGGCTTGTGCAGCGAGTGGTGGCGATGGAAGTGGAGCGCGATGCGATGCAGGGTCAGTCGTCCCCAGAAGTGATGGATAACCGGCACCGCCAGCAGGACGGCGATCACCGCCACAACACCCACCGTGCCGAGACGCTCGAAGAATCCGAACGCGGCGGCGTAGTTCTTGCCGAGCGCCGCGCCAATCGCCGTCACGATGCCACAATAGAGGAGCGAGCCAACTCCGGTCCCGAACAGAAAAGTGGGCATGCCTATTTTGGCGGCGCCCATAATGAAGGAACCATACGTGCGCACCATCGGCGTCTCGCGGGCAATGAAAACGCCGAGCATGCCACGGTGGCGCAGCCATAGCTCGATGTGGTCGGCACGCGCCTGTGTCAGCCCAACGTAGCGCCCAACGCGCGCAATCGCCCCCGTACCCAGCCGGTCGCCAATGAGATATGCCGCCGACGAAAAGATCAGACACCCCGCCGAGGCGGCAAGAATCACCACAATGAGATTGACAGCTGATTGCGGCTGCGTCGCCAGCGAGCCAGCGAAGAGCATGAGCGGCTCAATGGGCAGGCCAATCCCAGAGCTCTCCAGGCCAACCCAGACAGCAATGATACCGTAGACGGCGACCGCGGGCACGCTGCCCATCATCTGCAAAATGTGCTGGATGAATTGCTCCACGTTTCTCGCCCCCTCGCTGATAAACCACCTATCATATCTGTGCTCCCAGGCGATAGGCAGTCAGTGATTCAGGACGAGCCGCTACCCTTCACCGCACGCCGGCTCATCCGCCCACCGAGTGTACAACTGCCAGCCGTGACGGACAAGCCCTCGCCCAATACACGATACTTCGCCCCTCGTCTGCTCGTCTTGCAGGATATTACGGGGATGGGGCGAGGCTTCTGTCGTCCGCTCTCGCCCAGTGCGTTGACGGTCCGCGAGCCGCGACTCTATACTGATTACGTGCTCCTGCTGCCCATTCCGGCAGCGCCAAGGGGTTCTCTATGATGTACTTTGCGACAGCAAGGAATGGTGCGCTATGTCCGAGAAAATGAAATGTCCGCGCTGCGGCAAGCGTTTCAAGCAGACTAACAAGAAGCAAGTGTTCTGCGCCGATTGCCTGGCAAAGGAGCGCGCGGCCCGGAAGAACGCGCCACAACTGGTGTCCTCTCCCAACAGGTATGCTCCGGCTGGGTCGCCGCACCGCGCCGAGACGGCGAATCCGCCATCCGGAATTACGATTGTCCAGGCGACTCCCCCACCCGAACCCGACGTATTCGGCGCTCGCGCACGCATTGCCGAACACACTGCGCGACCAGCGCATGCCCACGCGCCGGAGCCGAAGACAGCGCCACCCGCGAAGGCTCCTGCCGCTGCCACACCACCGCGCCAGCCCACCCCGCCGCAACAGCCAGAGAAGAAATCCGCGCAACCCGCGAAACGCCCAACCCCCAAGCAAAAGCACACCACTCCGCCGCCATTCGAGTTGAGCGATGAGGTGCGCGCGACGATTGAGCAGCGCTATCTGGACCTGGCACAACCTGTGGAATTTGACGGCATTCGCACGCAAATCGCCGCTGAGTTGAACGTGCCCAAGCTTGTAGTGAAGCAGGCCATCAGGGAACTGCGCGTGCGGCGACAGTTACCGAGCTGGTGGGAATTAAAGGCATACACCGGGTCTGAAGAGGATCTGGAGCGCATTCGCCAGCGCTATCTGCCGCTGCTGCCAGTGCCGCCAGTTGGCGTTCACAAGCAAATCGCTGCTGAGCTTCACCTGGAAGCGCCACAGGTCTACCAGGCAATTCGTCGTCTGCGCGCGGAGTTGAAGCTGCCACAGTACAATCCACCCGAAGCGCACGCCAGCGACAAGACGACACCTCAGAGCACCAACGGCGTCGCAGCCGGTTCGCCCGTGAGAGTGGAGCCGGAATAGATCCGATCCGGACCAGCACGACCCGGCCATACTGCTATGTGCCTGTTCGCCCGCGTGTTACACTTGGGAAACAGGCAGGGCATGCCGCGACTCATGTGGCACACACGGCAGACACGGCACGCACGGTAGGGTTCTCTGGAGAATGAGGTGAGGGAGCGATGGGACGGGCTATTATTGTTCATGGCGGCGCGGGACTCATTCCACCTGAGCGCTACGACGCGGCGCGTGAAGGATGCCGCGCGGCGGCTAAGGCGGGATGGCGTGTTCTTGCCGCTGGAGGCTCGGCCCTGGATGCTGTGGAGGCGGCCATCACAACGCTCGAAGACGACCCCGGCTTCAATGCGGGCACCGGAGCGGTGCTGACGAGCGACGGACGCGCCCAGCTTGACTGCGGCGTGATGGACGGCACGTCGCTGCATGTCGGGGCGATTGCGGGCGTCGAGCGTATCAAGAATCCGATACGGGTCGCACGCGCCGTTCTCGCCAGTCCCCATGTCTTGCTAGTTGGCGCGGGCGCTGAGGAATTCGCGCGCGAGGCAGGCTTCTCCCTCTGCGACCCACGCGATCTCGTCACTCCCTACCAGTACGAACGCTGGAAACGCGGCTATCGCCCCGGAGACGGCGCGCACGCGGGCGTCGA
>DASUWS010000073.1:0-17145 GCA_036378295.1 Ktedonobacterales bacterium | reverse complement strand
CTTGGGGTAGGGGTCTCTGATACCTTTCTCTCCGGCCATCTCTCCGATCAGGCCATTCACACGCTGGGCTATGGCCGCGCGACAGCGGTGGCCGCGGTTGGCGTAGCCAGCACAGCGGCGTGGATCGTGCTGACCGCCTTTTTCGGCATCAATATCGGCGTTACGGCGTTGGTGGCACGGGCAACGGGAGCGCGAGATAGCCGTCTCGCCGCGCGCACGGTCGGCCAGGGCATCTGGCTCGGCGCGATCCTCGGTCTGGTCATGATCGGCCTTGCGCTTCCCCTTGCTCATGTCGTCACCGCATTGCTCGGCGTCTCCGGCACGGAGGCGGAACTGGCCGCTTCCTACATCCGCGTCTACAGTCTGACGATGCCCGCGGCGGGTGCTGCCTCCGCGATGAATGCGGCGATGCGCGGGTCGGGTGATGCGCGGCGTCCGCTGCTGGTGATGCTCGTCGTCAACGGCGCGAACATCCTCGCCTCCTGGATTCTGATGAACGGCGTTCCCGCGCTCGGTATTCCCCCTATCGGCGTGGTGGGTTCCGCCGTTGGCGCCGCGACAGGCTGGACGCTTGGCTGCGCCCTCGCCGCGTTCTTGATGGCGCGGCAACACCCAAAGGCGCCACGACTCACTCGCGCGGCGCTCCGTCCTGATGTCGGCCTCATGGGTCGTGTGCTTCGCGTTGGGCTTCCATCGGCGGCGGAGCTGGTTGTCTTCCAGGTTGGTGTCCTGACCTTCAATCGCACTGTCATTGGCCTCGGACCAGTCACCTACGCCGCCAATGTGACGATCAATACCGTAGACAGCATCGGCACCTTGCCAGGGTTCGGCTTCTCGGTCGCCGCCACGGCACTCGTTGGTCAGGCGCTCGGCGCGCGCGATACCGGACTGGCTGAGCGCTCGGTCTGGGCGTCGCTTCGTCCGGCGATCCTGGTGATGATCGTCGTCGGGGTCTTCGAGGCGCTGATCCCACACGCGCTGCTTGGCATCTTCGTCGCCGATCCTCCCGTGCTCAAAGCGGGTGATATCGCCATGCGGCTCTCGCTACTGCTCATGCCTGCTTCGGCGTGCGCGTTCGTCTTCAACGGTGCGCTACGCGGCGCGGGAGATACACGGTTCCCGGTCGTGGTGCGCGCAGCGGGGACGTGGGGGCTGCGACTGCCCGTGGCGGTGCTGCTGATACCCCTCTGGGGGCTGCCAGGCGCGCGGCTGGCGATGGGGATCGACTTCTGGACCCAGGCGGGCCTTTCCTACTGGCGCTTCCGTAGTGGCCGCTGGCGCACTGCCCACGTGTAAACTCACAAGGGGATCCATACAAGAAAGGTCGAAGCGGTGAGGGCCGTTGCTTGCTGCCCTTCACCGCTTCGACCTACCTATTCATTCAAATGCCTGGCCATGTTGCGTCCTGGACGAACCATCCATGAGCATCTACGTCGCGCCCCGACATGACCTGTGGTTGATATTGCTGGGCAAAGATTTGCCCAACCAATTCTCTCCGGCTACGCACGCCTACTTTCTCGAAGATCGCCTTGAGATAATCCTGCACGGTATCCGGCATTATGTGGAAAGTCTCTGCGATCTCTCGCGTCGACAACCCGCGCAGAACGCTCTGCATGATTTCTCCCTCGCGCTTGGAGAGATCATATGCCTGAACGATCAACGGTGCAATCTCAATTGGCCGTGCCACCTCGAAGATAACAGCAATCAGACCATTTGCATCAGCACTCGATAGGCGCGACGCATGCAGTACGATCCAGCTGCCCGACTCAGCACGTAAGCGCACCTTCGGCACCACCAGGGCGACCTCAGCGTCACTGCCGTGTTCAATAGCTTTCAGTCGAGCAACCACAGCATAGATGGCATACGGCAAGGGCTGCTTGTGCGTCCCGTCAGCGGCTGCTATCTCGGCGAGCCACTGCTCAGCGGCTGGAGTAACCGACACAATGGTCAGATCGTCCGTCAGCAGAAGCAATCCCGGCGCATCCGGGACATGCGATCCCACCGTGCTCCGCAGGAGTAAGGCTTTACGCAACCCAAGAGCCATATGTGGCGCGATCCGGCTGAGGAAAGCTGCCTCCGTTGCCGTAAAATTCGGGCTGGACCGATCACGATGCAGGCACAGGAACCCCCAGCAGGTGCCCTTGGTCACCAACGCCGCGCGCAGTTCGTCTCCCAGGGCAAGCGGAGCCAGAATATCCCGGTAGCGCGGGCTACGTTCCTGCTCGCGTTGGGTAGCCTGGATAAGGCTCCCAACAAGGGTGGCACTTCTGGCAAGCCGCGAGAACTTGTTGACATCATCCTGTAGAAACTCGTTCACCAGGAACTGAGGCAGCGCCCGACCCAAAACCTCATCGACCACTGCGCCTGTGAAGAGCAGCGTCGCTGGATCAGCAGTCGAGAAAAAGGAGACATCAAGTGGAATCGCTTTGCGTAGCCGCTTGATAATCTCGATTCGGAGCGTCTGAGAGTCAAGGCCCGCATGACACAATCGGATAATCTCGCGCCTGGCCCGATCGGCACTCTGTTGCTTCATTGTCATGCTCCCGCCTGTGGCGCTGCGCTAGAGACCTGGCTACCTGCCTAGATACCTGTGCATGACCTGTGTTATACACGCTCCATCCGCGCAGTACCACCCCACTTTTCTGGGATAGTCCCCGTGGGCGGAGTCCACTATGCTTCGTGCGAGAAATTGATCTCATAGGCAGTGAAACCGTAACAGAGCGGCTAAAAGGAGAACAAGCATGCCAGTTGAAGAGAATGAGGCGCTGGTGCGCCGATTTGTCGAAGAGTTCTGGAACCGGGGAAGCTCAACCGCGGCGGATGAGCTGATGACTGCCGATGCAACAATCATTCTTCCGGGGAGAGGGCAGGTAAACAAAGAGACCTTCAAAGCGTTCGCCGCGGCCCTGCGCAGAGCATTCCCGGACTGGCATTCGACTCTTGAGGAGATGATCTCCGAAGATGACCGGGTCGGCGAGCTGTGGACAGGACGAGGTACGCATCAGGACGAGTTCCAGGGCATTGTGCCAACCGGAAGGCAGGTAGCAGTGCCAGGATTCGTCTTCTATCGGATCAGTTCCGGAAAGATCTCGGAATTCCGTGGCCTATTCGATGGTTTGGGAATGTTGCAGCAATTGGGCGCGTTGCCTTCGTCGTAGCAAGACGGAATCTGACCACTCACACAGCAGCCTGGCGATGGATTTCCGACGCACCCTGAGGCAGCGCGGCAGAAACAGGCTTCGCGGACACTAGGCACCCCAATACCCACCCCGGCAGGAGTTCCCTACCGGGGTGGGTATTGATATGCGCAGTGCTACTTCGCCCTATTGCTGCGCAGCACCCGCGAGTTGCGCGGCGGTGGCGGCGTCGCCCGCCGGGCCGATCTGGAATACCAGCGTATTCTGCCAGGGATCACGCACGATCAACGCGCCAGCGCTCTCTGCACTGGGGATGCCTGCTGCCGTCAGCCGCGCCATGAGGGCGGTACGTGCTTCCTCGCTAGGGAGCTCCAGCGTGTAGAAACGCAGTCCAGCGGTATCAGCGGGCGTGGGCGGCGCGTTGCGGCTGTGCCAGGTGTTCATACCGATGTGATGGTGATAGCCGCCTGCCGAGACAAAGAGAGCGCTCGGCATCGACGCCACGATATCGAACCCAAGGATGTCATGGTAGAACGCCGCTGCCTTCGGGATATCGCCTACCTGCAGGTGGATATGGCCAACGCGTGTGCCATCAGGAAGTCCGTTCCATGGTTCGTCATCCTTCTCAGCCTCAGCCAGCACTCCGCTGATGTCTACGGGATCAACCGCCATCCGCACCTGCCCATTGTCCCATTGCCACTCACTCCGCGGGCGGTCCCGGTAAATCTCTATGCCGTTGCCGTCGAGGTCAGTAATATACAGCGCCTCGCTGACCAGATGGTCGCCCTGACCCGGCAGCGGTAGCCCCAGCCCGAGCCAGTGACGCAGCCAGCGACCCAGGTCCCGGCGCGTCGGCACCAGTACTGCAAAGTGGTAAAGGCCCGTATAGCCGTACTGGTCGTGCGGGAACGGTCGCGCACCCTCCTGTTGGCGCAAGAGCAGCAGCGGCGACGATGGCGTGCCGAGGGTAGCCTCGCCGTCCTTCCGGTCAAGGAGGGTAAAGCCAAATAGGTCAGTATAGAACCGCAGTGACCGCTCCAGGTCAGCCACCTTCAAAGCGACCAGACCCACCTGCGTCGCGGGATCAATCGAAGACGAGGTGGCGCGCTGCCGCTGTATCTCCTGAGCCATATCAACACCTCCGGGGTGTAGCGAACAATAGGTGTTTTGCTATTGCTATCTCACAACTAGTAACTATATAATGTATAGCATAGGTAGATTATTGTGTCAAGCATGCAAACTCGTATGATGGAGTCGCAACACAGAGCGTGTCCCCTGGCACATGAGGAGGGACAAACCGCCCTGATACATGCTCTGAACGAAGGATGAATGCTATGTCTGATAAACACCTGCAACCCCATGAGGCACTTGCCCCTACGCCTGAACAGGCAGGGCAAGGCGCCGTTCTGCCAGGTGGCGAGACATTTTGCGGGGTGGCCGCGGCCGTCGAGGAGCTTGGCGACGCCTGGACGCTGCTGCTGGTGCGCGATCTTGCCGATGGGCCGCGCAGATTCACCTCACTCCAGGAATCGACTGGTATCAGCCCACGTGTCCTTACCAGCCGCCTCCAAAAAATGATGCGCGAGGGGCTGGTTACGCGCCACATCTTCCCCGAGATTCCGCCGCACGTCGAGTATGAGCTGACGCCGAAAGGGCGCGATGCGGTTTCCGTGGTCGCGGCGCTACGCGCGTATGGCGAGAGCTGGCTGCGCCCGCGACAATAGCAGGGCAGCATAGCTTTCCCCTACCTTCTCTCGCACGGCGCCACTGTCGCTGAATCTGCGTAGCATCCCCACGTGCTTTGGAGGGGTTGCTTCATTTCCGCAAATATGGCACCCTCTTGTTGCGCGCATAGTACCTGACAGGCGTCTTGTGCGTAGAGTAAAGAGAGCGCCTGCTGCGCTTGTAGCGCCTCTTTGGACATGAAAGGGATATGCAGATGAAGATGACGTTTTTGAGCAAATGGACCGTTCTCCTGCTGACGGTCATATCCGTTGCGCTGACTGTTGCCGGCGTCCTCGCGGCACAGGGCAAAGCCTTTGGGTCAGGGGGCAACGTAGGCCTGGCTATCATCCTATTCCTGGTCGCTGCCATCCTCTATGCCTTCGCGTGGTTCGTCGGTCTCTTCGATTCCATCCAGGAGCGACGCTGGGGCTGGACCGTGACGCTCGTCATTCTCCTGCCCGTCTGGATTGGCCCCGTGCTCTACAGCTTGATCGGGCCACGAAATACGAAATAGCGCCTCAGCGCAAACGATGCCGGGAGGCGCGCTCATGCCTCACGCGCCGTACATGAACGCTGCAAGACTACGCGGCATGCCATTGCGTATAAGCGCCATTGGGCGACCGAAGCATGTGTATGTGCCATGACGGCTGCGCGCTTCTCTGGCTATCACCTTGTGGAGTAGCTCTATGCAGGAGATCGTATGTGCTGCCTGCGGGCGACGAATCACGCTGTCGCCCGGATCAACTGGGTCGTGTCCCAGTTGTAGCCTGCCTGTAACCGTTCCAGCCATGGCATCAGCGGCATCAGCGGCATCGTCGGACGATGACTCCGCCACGCGCCCGAGTATCCCGCCAGTGCCCGAAACGGCGCTGGTTGCCGATGAGACGACCAGGGCCGCTGTCCCCGTGGGGGCCGCTGATGTTTCTGAGGCTTCTGAGGCTTCGAATGCCTCAGAGGAAGGCGATACGACCAGGGCCGCCGAGGTGACGGCTGATTATCCCATGCCGCAGACGCCCGAGCGCACGCAGACAATACCCGCTTCCGCATTGCCAGATACCGACGCCATGCCAGACGCCGAGTCGCGGACGCGGCCCGTTGACGCACCCAGCACACCCGCTGGCGATTCGTCCGCCAGCCCCTCACCGGCACGCAAACGCAATCCGCTCGCCGTTATCTCCGTGGTGGTCTTGATTGTCCTCTTACTCGCCATTGTCACGGCAGGCATACTTCAGGCGAATGGCCAGCTTCCCTTCTTCAACGCGACGTCGGCGCCTACAACTGCCGCGCACGCCGCCACCGCGACGCCCGTGCCAACGGCAACACCGAACAGCGACCTCATCACCTTCACTGGTGCGGGGAACCTCTTCAGCATCGGATATCCCAGAGGATGGCTCCAGACCATCCAGAACAATGCGGCCACTCAGCAGAATCTCGTCATTTTCTCGAATCCCGCGAGTGGCGCAAACTTCAATGTGGGCACCTATCCAGGGGCGGATAGCCCGGCGCAGCAAGTGGCCGAGAACGTGCTTCAGGCGACGGCGCAGAAGTCACCCATTACCAACCGGAGTGGGCCAACGTCTGTCTTCATTGGTGGGCAGTCATGGACGGAGGAATCCGGTGATGTCATGGTGAAAGTGGGCAGCCAGACGGAGCCTTCCCCGGCACACGCGATTGCCTATGCGATTGTCCATAACGGGCAGACGATCTATATGCTGGAATTGGCTCCGGTGGACTCCTTCACAGCGATTCAGCCAACCTTCCAGACCATGCTCCAAACGTTCGCGTTCCTGGCATGACACGGGGCATAGAGGCCACGATCACTGCAGGCGGATGACGTAGCAGTAGATCGTGTCGCCGCCCTTGATCGTCGCGACGACCTTGCTCCGCCAGTCTGGCAGCGTCGGGTACTGTCGCTGCACCAGATGCGCTGGCCAGATGAGATATGTTGGTCGGCCCTTCGGAACGCTCGGCGGAATATAGGGCTTACCGATGTCGACGCTTGACGGCGCAAGGCGAATACGTTCCGGGTAAAGATACTGACGGGTCATCATCCAGTAGTCGAGCGAGCCTGGTGTGCCCACCAGTTCCACCGTCACCCAGCCTTTGGTATGATCGGTGACCCACTGCGTGCCGTCGGCATAGCCAGGATAGGCTACCTGGAGGGAACTATTTTCGCCCCGGAGCCATTCGCTAGTGTAGCCCTCCGCCTGCGCGACGTTGAAGAGACTGGTAAGCGGCGGGATCGTCATGGTCAGACATGCCACAACCATGAGCGCCTGTGCCAGCCGCTGGCCCATCCGGCGGCGGCTGGTCGAGGGGTCACGCGCTGGGCCGACTCCCTGGGTCGTGCCCGCGTTCGGGTGTAGCTTTGCCACAGGCCAGTGGCCACGCATCCAGGCACGAGGGCGCTCGCTCCATGCAACCAACTGGGGGCCGAGCCAGCGACATGCCCCCAGGAACGCCCACGCCCCAATGAACGTGATTGCGGGCGCCAGCGGAAGCATGTAGTGTGTACCCACGACGATATTGAGCAGCCCAAACGGCAGCAGCATCCCAAAGAGCCAGAAGAACGCGAACGCCGCCCGCTCGTCGCGCCCATTGGGTTGCCCTTTCGCGCGCAGGATGCGTGTGAGCGCCCAAGGCAGCGCCAGCAGCGCGGGAATGCAGACGAACAGGCTCATCTTGGCGAACAGAATAAAGACCACTTCGCCGGGTGGCACATGATCCCATACCCGTCCGTTGAGAAAGACTGAATGGCCACGTGCCGCATGATCCCACTGGAAGACCACACCATCCCACAGGCGCTCTATGGGAGAGGCCCAGATAGCAGGATCAGCCATATAGATCGCCAGCAACGCCGCCACGGGAATGAGCAAGAGGTGCCACGGTGGTTTCCGATGTGCCCGGAATGCATAGTAATAGGCGAGGTAAGCCCCAATAGGCAGCAAGGCGAAGGTACCGGTGTATTTGGAGTCGAAGCTTAACCCGAGCAGCAGCCCCACTACCAGAAACAGCCACGGATGGCGCGCGGCGTGCCATGTCAGGAGAATTGCCACGGTCACGAACCCGAGCAGATAGCTATCCAGGTATGCGATCGCGGAGAAATAGGCAAGCCAGGGACTCACCGCCAGTGCCAGTGCGCCAAAGAGTGCGGGCAGCTTGCCGAAAATTGGACGCGCCAGCCAGTAAATGAGCACGAGGAACAGCGCACTGAGAATCACACCGGGGATGCGCGCGCCAATGAGCCAGTCGCCGGGAGAGCGGTGCTGCGCCGCCCAGATCGAGCCAAATCCCATCAAGATCTTGGGCAGTGAGGGTGCCTCAAAGTTGATCATCCACTTCGGATTCGTGAGCCGCCCATTGATCAGCATCGTGTAATCCAGGCGTCCGACGCGGATGTAGGTGGCTTCGTCGGTGATGAGATCGAGCGTATGCGCCAGGGACCAACGCGGAACCACTGCGACAAAGAACAGCATGACCGGCAGGCTCATGCGCCAGAGCACGATGCCGATGATCCTGGCCACGTGACCGAGTTGCTGCACCAGCGCACCGGCATGGCCCGCTGGAGCTCCAAGCGCCTTCGGTGGATCGGACACGGTCAATGTTGTATGGCTTCCGCGCATGATGCGCAGCCTCCCATGAGAGCGTTCGCTCCCTTATCTGCTGGGAGCTTGACGCGAGTAATCACCCCGTCTACAATGGCCTGCATGAACGTTCGTTCAAACAGACTGCCCAGTCTTCGAGACACACCGGACACTCTGCCATTGATGTATCTTCTGTAGTATCGACATCGTACGACACACAGCCGCTTCAGGCGTCATCTACGGCCCTCTGGTGCCACTGATACCAGCCCGTTAGTCCTTCATAGTCTAGCACACACCGCCGAGTCGGGGAGTATCTTTCTCCGAAAAGCCGGATCATGCAGGGCTCCCGATTGTCAGTGATTGCCAGAGGCATGCCACCCGCCCAGACAGGACGCATACCATGCCAGACGCGTACCCGCCGCGCCCATCGCGGCACAAAGTCAAGGGGACCGATTCTATGCTGGCGCGAGCTGGCGTTCAGGCAGGAGAAGGCGCCGAACGACTGTTCGCCCGGCTCGACGCGATGAATACCCGCCGGGAGCGCGCCGCGCAACTCCTCGCCCGCCTGTCTGAGCGCGTGCTCACCGCCGAATGGACGCCAGAGATTGCCGCGCTGGTTGCCCAGGCCGAAGCGCTTGAGCGCATCCTCGATGAGATGTCCTCACCCTCAGGAGAGCATACAGGAGAGAATACGTGATAGCGCAGTGCCAGCGGGAAGGTGGCTGGACCCCCTTCCCCAGCCCCTAAAGCGGGAGGGGAGCCGGAATGCGCGCCGAAGGCCACAGCGGTCGCCGCAGTCCCCCTCCCCTGCGAGGAGAGGTGGCAGGGGAGAGGGTCTGTGCCCGCCCGCAGGGTTGAAGGATACGAGCGACTCCCCAATGAACAAAGAAAACACCATCAGGCTACGGCGCACGTTCGCCGGAACAACACCTCAAGCAGATTTGGTATGCGACGAGAAGCGCCGCTGCTGGCGCGGTTCCTTGCAATGAGCGTCATTCCAGCATGATATGGGCTTCATCGGGCTATTGCTCCTATTGCTCCAGGACACGCCGCCCCTTGAGCGCCAGTTGCAGCGCCAGCCGCTGCTCTGGGTTCTCAAGATCATGGCCCAGCAGGTCGCGGATATGGTGGAGCCGGTAGAGCAGTGAATTGCGGTGGAGATGGAGCTGGCGCGCCGCCTCGGAGAGATTGCCATTGCAGGCCAGATAGACCTCGACCGTCTCTAACAAGTGATCTTCCTTACGGGGCGTGTTACGCAGCGGAGCCAGCTCCCGCTCGACGAATGGCTGGAGATCGCCGCTTTTGCGCAGAGCCAGGAGCAAGCGATAGACGCCTAGATCGGCGGTGCGCGCGATATGGCCGGGTCCGACCACCAGCAGACCAAGCCGCGCGGTGTCCTGCGCCTCGCTCGCGGATCGGCGCACCTCCATGGGCGACCGCGCAACCTCGCCCGTGCCTGCCCACCAGATAGGTGCCTCTGCTGTGCCTCCATCGCCCAGAACACGCCGCAACGCCACCTCGCTCCGCTCCAAAATGTCGCTACGGTCCGTTAGCCCGCCTCCAGGCACGGTCACCAGCGCAACGACCTCATCGGGTCGCATACGGGTCCAGGCATTGAGCGCGGACCCAAGCGCTTCCGCCGCGAGCGCCGCGGGATTCGCGCCGCCGTTGTGCCCGGTGACGCTTCCCATGGAAGGCGACAGTATCACCCAGATCACCGTATGCGGCAGACGCAGATCGTGGCCGAGTTGAGTTGCCCGCGCCAGCATCGAGGTTTCACCAGCATACGTGCCCGTCAACAAGGCGTCGAGCGCCTCATCCCGCAGACTCGCGCGCCATCCCGCGACCACCGCCATCGTATCCGCGGAGGAACGCGCCGCGCCCCGCTGAGCAACGACATGGGTAATCACCTCGCGCTCGATGGCAGGCAGAGACACCCCGGCAGGAAGCGCAACCAACGGAATGCCCATGCGCTCGGCATGCGCGCACGCCTCATCGCGTTCGCGCGCGTCATCCGGGCTGAGCAGGGCCTGGTCTTGCAAGCCCGCAACAGCGATAGCAGACGCGCCCATCGCGATAACTTCATCCACCACATCAGGCAGGGTAGACGCGACAAGCTGTGAGCGCAGGGAATGCAGCGTGGTCAGCGAGATCAACGCCAACTCACCGCCCTGGAAGCCCTCAAACGCCGGAGTACGTGCCCGCATAATGCTGGCCCAGGTGACGACCCGCTCCAGACCGCCTTCCCCCGCGATGAGTTGTGCCCGCCAGCGCCGCAAGAGGATCAGCATCTCGCGTACGGTGACAGGTTCCTGTCCTTTCATGAGCGCATGCTCGCCTTCAACTGCTACGGAAAATGACGATGCGCCACCCACCAGTCCGCAACCGAGTGGATGGCGCTCTCGCTTTCATGGGATTACCGGCGCGGAGTGGTCTGGCGCTGGCTGGTCTGTGCTGCCTGCGCACGGGCTTTTTCGTGCTGCTTCTTTGCCTTCTTCAAATGCTTATGCCAGGCGACCCGCTTGGTCTTATTCATACTGTACGCTCTCTCTTCCCCAACCACTAACCACTGAACAACCATTCCGCATGACTGGCGAGCGCGACTATTCGTCGTGCGAGATAAACTCTGGCTCCTCGAATTCGACGTCGCCCGATTCCTCGGACTCTTCCTCGTCGCCTTCATCGCCGTAGTCGTTCTCGTCGCTGAACTCGTCTTCCTCATCGACATCGCGGCGCACCATCGATTCTTTGGTGTACGCGCGAATTGTCTCGCCGGTGCCGTGCGCTGGGAAGCTGACCTTACCGAACTGGCTCGGATGCTGGAAAGTCTCCC
Source organism: Ktedonobacterales bacterium (assembly GCA_036378295.1). Lineage (GTDB taxonomy): Bacteria > Chloroflexota > Ktedonobacteria > Ktedonobacterales > JADMIN01 > DAHUXT01. Next base: position 5,866 of record DASUWS010000073.1, on the reverse strand, counting down.
GAATGATCAAACGAACCTCGGTGTCGCTGAGATCCGCTATGCCCGCAGCGTACTTGTTGCCACCCTGCATGAACTTGATCAGGCGGTTTGCCAGGCGCGGCTCAACACGCCCGATGCGCTCATCGGCGGCATTCGTTACATAGAGGATGCTGCCCTCCGGCACCAGTTTCACCTGATCACCGGCTGAGAGCCGTGCAATGACCTCACGCGGCGCAAGATCTACAAGCAGGGTGAAGCCCGTCTTGCCCGTCTCTTCGATGAAGAGGCGCGGATCAATACGCTCGACAAAATGGCGCCCGTCGGCTGGTCCCTCATCGCTCAGCGTTGAGATGCGCTCCAGGTTCTTACGAGCAATATTGTTATCAGGGTCCTGCTCCAGAGCCTCTGTATACGCGCGCTTGGCCTCGCTGTACTGGCCAACTTCGCTCAACGCCTTGCCCAGACGATTCAGTGTGCTTGGATCATGCGGAGCGATGGACAGAAGCTCCCGGTTGACCGCGACGGCTTCCTCCCATCGGCTCTCGCGCGCCAACTGAATGGCCTGCTCTGTAAGCTGACGGCGCCTACGTTCCCGCTCTTCCGGCTGGTACGCGGCTTGACTCATCTACTACTATTCCTCCCCAAGGGATAACCCACTTGAATATGCGCTCGTTGTGAAGCCGCTCCTCTGCAAGTCTCCCCAGTAGTTGCAGCATCAACGCGGTATTTTACTGTATCGTGCGGTGCCCTTGCAACGACCATGCCGATGCGCGGTCAATATGGACCATGACCAGATCGCCGGGACGCACATCCCCTGCGATTTCGCCATCTTCCAGCTTTGCTCCTGGCCGGGTCGCGGGCAAGAATGCCAACTTATTTGTGCGTGTGCGCCCGCGCCATTGGTGCTGGCCTCCGGCCACCTGATGCGCCTCGATCAGCACTTCCTCATCCCGCCCAACATACTGGGCGTTCATTTCCAGCGCGATACGCTCCTGTACCTGCTCAATCGCATGCAGCCGCTCGCGCTTGACCTCCAGGGGCACATCATCTTCCCACTTGAAGGCGAGCGTACCCGGACGCGGCGAATACATCGCCACATGAACGACGTCGAAGCGAATCTCTTCGAGCAGATCCAGTGTGTGCTGGAACTCTTCCTCCGTCTCACCGCAGAAGCCGACAATGATATCAGTAGAAAGCGAGACGCCCGGCCACCACGCGCGCAGCTTGCCAATCAGCGTGCGATATTCTTCCAGCGTATAGCCCCGGCGCATGCGCCGCAACATCCCATCGTCGCCGTGCTGAACCGGAATATTAACGTGTTCGCAGACCTTGGGCAGCGCGGCCATCTGGTGAATCATCTTATCGGTCATGTGCGGCGGATAGGATGTCATGAAGCGTATACGGTCCAGGGTTTCGATCTCGCTGAGCCGCTCCATGAGATCGCCCAGGTCGCCCTGCCCCGGCTGATCCAGCCCATACGCCTCGACGGTCTGTCCCAGCAGCGTCAGCTCGCGCGCCCCGGCTTCTGTCAGCGTTCGTGCTTCCTCGATCAGCTCGGTCATGGGGCGGCTGCGCTCACGCCCGCGCCGAGATGGGACGATGCAATAGGAACAGACCTTGTTGCACCCCAGAATGACCGGGAGCCACGCCATAGGGGTGCGCGCCTTCACGCCTGTTTCGCCAGCGGTCGGGTAATGCAGCTCGCGCGAGCCTGGGCGGAACGTGCTTGCCATCGCGCCGATATGTCCGTTGCCCTGGGGAGCCGCAACCGGAATCTCAACCGGAGGCTCAGGCAGTCCCTGCTCGCGCTGCAACATGGGCAACGGCCCCGAGACGCCAAGAGTGCGCGGCGCGCCCATATCGGCGACGTCAACACAGCCCTCGCCCGCCAGCGGCGTCCAGCGCTCCTCCAGGAAATGCGGCAGGATGTCGGCCTGCTCCACCTTGAAGAACAGGTCAACCACCGGGTAGCGTTGCTTCATCTCCTCAACCTGCCGTGGGTTCCCGACCATACACCCCATCATCGCCACGAGCAGGTCAGAGCGGTTACGCTTGGCGTGCTTCAGCAGCGAGAGTTGCCCATGAGCACGTTTCTCAGGCTGCTCGCGAACGCTGCAGGTGTTGAGCACCACGAGATTCGCGCCATCCATTGACGGCGATTCTTCCCAGCCGAGATTTTCAAGGATGCCAGAAACCCGCTGCGTATCGGCCATGTTCATCTGGCAACCAACGGTCCAGATGTGGTACTTGCCCGTGGCCCCACTCATCGGCGACCTCCCGCCTTCTGAGCGCTCGCCTTGCCAGCGTGGTGGCCGTGCTTCTCGACCTCTTTCGCGCCTGATGGCTCGCGTTCGAGCACCTCGCCTTCGTCCACGATTTCATCCTCGCTGACCGGGCGAACGTCTTCAGGCTTGATGCGGTCGATATAGAGGATGCCGTCGAGGTGATCGATCTCATGCTGCAGGATGCGGGCAAACCAGCCCTCAGCCTTGACGCGAACCTCTTTGCCCTTTGGGTCGCGCGCCTTGACGGTAACAGCCAGCGCCCGCGCCACATTATCACCTACGAATCCGGGGATGCTCAGGCAGCCTTCGGTGCCAAGCTCCTGGTCTTCGCTGGCTTTGATAATCTCGGGATTCACCAGCGCGACTTTCTGATCCTCGTATTCCGCAACCAGCACGCGCACCGATTCGCCAATCTGCGGCGCGGCTAACCCGACCCCAGGAGCATCGTGCATCGTTTCCCACATGTCCTGCACGAGCCGTTCGAGCCAGGGATCGAAGCGGGATATCTTCTTGGCCTTCGCGCGCAAGACGGGATAGTCCATGGTCAGGATTTTACGTAGAGCCATAGCAGTAACCTTCTTGATTACCGGCACGAGAGACGCGAGGCAGGCAGGCGTCAGACGCGCACCAGGTAATGAAGGAACGGAAGGGTATTGCACTGCCAGGCGTTAGCGCGCATTCCTCCCGCTCCGAGTTGCATGACGTTTGACGGATATTCTATCTTACATGCGACAGCGAATAGTTTGCAATACGAACACAATCCACACCTACGACCGCCGTGAGCCGCGATAGCATGGTATCGCGCCCCACGAGCCGCCTGCTTTGCGTGACACCGGCTCCGGGCAAAGCATCAGGCGACATATCGGGCCGCCGTATACTGTATGCACACGGCTCGCGCCCTGTCAACAGCGGCGATGGGTCACTTGACAGATTGCAAGTTTAGCGGTAAACTCTACTGAACAGTACAATAGACCCATCGCATGCGTGACAACTGACTACCTACAGAAAGCGATACAGAAACTCAATCAAGGCGGCACCTACACTATGAGCACACGATCTATAGCCATTCCCGCATGGTTGCGCCTGGTGCGCGTATTTCAAAAGGTTGACCATGCCTCCGTGGAACTGTTGCGCCAGTGGGATCTCTCCGTGGCGCAGTTCGACGTCTTGGTGCAGGTAGGCAATACCGAGGGGATGACGCAACAGCAATTGGCCGACAGATTGCTGGTGACGAAAGGGAACGTCTGCCAGTTGCTCGACCGGATGGAGCAACGGCAGTTACTCGTTCGCCAGCAGGAGGGCCGAGCCAACCGCATTTATCTGACAGAAGCGGGCAAAAGCCTCCGTGTCGAGGCGCTTCCCGCGCAGGAACAGCTCATCGAGCGCATTTTCGCCTCCGTGCCGCGCGCTGAACAGTCGGCGTTGCTGGCATCGCTTCGCAGGCTCGACCACTCCCTCGAGTGAGCAGCCTGGCTGGATGGCCGCACGTCATAGCTAGTGCAATGGCACGACCGTTCCCGGTCCGTAGACCATCTTCGCACCGAGATAGCTTGTGACGATGAGGAGCACCGCCCCGGCAACGCCCGCCATCAGGTACATGCTGGCAACCCAGCGCGGCACGCGCCTGCTATACGCCTGGGGCAGCGCGGTACGTAGCGCCGATTGTATCCGGATGAGACGCTTAGACTTGGGGAATGCCAGTTGCAGCCACCCCATCAGCCGCGACGAAAGCCACACCACTCGCGCCAGAAACAGCACGACGAAGATCACGGTGGCCAGGGCAGCGGTTACCTTGTGCAGATGCAGCAGCTCCGGCGAAAGTACGCCTGTGGCGCGCCCGCTCAGCCATCCCGAAATCGTTGCCGCGACGACGCCTGGCACGCCAAGCAGCAGCGCCCATGTTGCCCCTTCGACCAGCGTTGACCGCTGGAAAACTACCGCGGCAAGATCGAGTCCGACGCTCGCGATGAGCAGCGCGATGGGAAAATGCACAATGAACGCGTGCAGCTCAGCCAGGCGTACTGGTGTCATCGATCTATGACCTCGCGCGGAACGCTGTGAGAGACAGCAGGGGAGCATGCCAGATTGCTGAGGCAATCATACTCCCAGGTGGCAACATGGCAATAGGGCAACCTATTGCGTGAGAGGTGACATTCCGGAGCGATGAGAACGCATTCGCACCACCCCGCCCCGACTGGCACCATCCATCCAGCGCGCCCGCGTCTCCTACAGGCAGTTCCAAAACGCAGGCGAGATGGCGCTAGCCTGTAGGCATACACCTCCTACCTGACTGCTTGCAATCTGGGGGCATGCTAGAGCTCTTCTAGAACCGGGACCCGCGGGGAGAGAAAGGATCCTGCGTTGTACGAAGTTCCCGCTGGCAAGTACACACACGCGGACCTGGTTCGGATGCTCCGGATCCTTATGGTTGCCGATCAAAGAGCGTCACCGCATCGCCGATTCCGGCGAGATGCGTCACTGGCGCCTGCAGCGATGCGAAGGAATCCACGTCAGCGCGCCTCCTGGGTCGCCTAGTACGCCTAGGACTGTTGGGAACGATTGCGCAAGCTGTTCAGGTAGTGTTTGGTGAATGCGCGCGCGATGTCGTCCTTCGTCAGATCAGCGATAGTCTGGTCCTGGACACGGGTCTGGGCCTTAAATGACCCTGACCGTGAGGAGTACTCAACTGTCATGATTGGTTGCAGAAGTCCGTCTGGATGGATATCCACCTCCACCGTGAAGCGAAACTCGTCCGGCCTGCGGTCGCGCACGACCGCCGTTGCGGAGGTGCCACTACTGCTCGTTCGTACCCCACGGCCATAGCTCGCTAGCTCCTGCGCGACGTCCGCGAACGCAGGCAGCACGATGTCCTGAATGAACCGCGACGCTTCCCCGAGAGGGGCGTCGAGCCGGTGGTCTTCGCCAGGCCTGAAGAAGTCGTGGAGCTCGCCTTTCCAGTCGTCCATCTCAGTTCCTTTCTATCGCCCTCACGTCTCACGCCCACTTCTGCCTACATGCTAACCCATCCATGGGCAACATCTCAAGGATATCAGGCAGCACAGTTGTCATCGTCGTGCAAGTCGTCGACAATGACGTCATTCTGGTAGCTGGGCTAGACCTGGCCAGCACAACACAACTCTGAGTGTTCGCTACAACAGTCTGTCCAGTTGGTCTCCAGACACTAGTGAAGCGGCATCCCAACGCCGTGATCATAGACCATCGCGCCGCCGAGGTAGCCGGTGAGCGCGAGCAAGACGACGCCAATGACGCTGAGCGCCAGGTATGCCGTGACGACGCCACGCGGTAGCGGCCTGACATACGCCAGCGGCAGGACAACACGCGACCATGATTGCGCGCTGGCCAGCAGCCCGGTGGTGGGAAATACCATTCGCAGCCAGCCGAGCAGCCGGGGTGACTGCCAGGCTACCCGCAGCAAGAACAGGGTGCCAAAGACGATAGTCGCCAGAACGGCACAGACTTTGTGGAAGTGCAAGAGTGTAGGCGTGGCGGCGGTACTGACATCATGCTCGCTGAGCCAGCCAGATGCCAGCGCGGCTATCGCAGCCGGAGTGCCGAGCACCAGCGTCCATGTCGCACCTTCG
>DASUWS010000072.1:0-31893 GCA_036378295.1 Ktedonobacterales bacterium | reverse complement strand
CTGGCCGAGGAAGAGGCGCGGCTGGCCAATCAGCAAGCCGTGCAGGCACGCATCCGTGAGGTGAAGTACACCATCGAGCGGATGGCGGCATATCTCGACCATCTCACCTTTGCCCAGAAGCGCAACCTCCTCTTTGCCCTCGGCGTGCAGGTCTTTGTCTGGCGCGGGCGTGACCCGACGAACAAGACCGACCCGCGCCGCATGGGGCAGCGCTTCGTGCTGCGCACCGATTTCACGGGCCTCAACCTGGGCGCACGGCTGGCGTCGGACTGGGAAGAGATTGAGTTGGAACTCACCATGCCGGTGGCGGATATCGGCAAGCCAGGCAAGAAACCCACGGTGCGCGTGATAAAGTCCACTGTTGTAGGGTCAAACAATAACGCCTCGAATTACTCGATTGCGAACGCGTTCGACCTGCAGGAGTTGATGGGCCTGCCTGTGGCGGGCGGCGCACCGATCCCCGAAACCGTGGCGGAGACCATGGCCAGCCGCGCCGCGCAGGAGAACGCGCCAGACGGCGAGGGACAGGACCGGCCCTGAGATTATTGGCGACTATTGTGTGGTGACGCTGTCCACAAGCCACGTCGTCCCGTCGTACTGGCTGAGCGCAATGGAGTAGGTGATAGGGTTGCCGGGGGCGTTGGCGCGCGTCGCCTGAACCACCGCTGTCGCGTGGCTTGAGCTGTCCGTCTCAACGGTGATGATTTTGATCGAGAGGACCTTGCCAAAGCTCGTATCGTCGGCGCGCAGGTTTCGCGTGAAGATATCTTGCGTTGCCGTATCGTTGCGACTGGCCGAGGTAAATTGCCATGCGCGGCCAGTATCGTCCTGCTGGAGCGCGTCGAAGTAGCCCGTGATAGTCGCCCGGGGCGAGGAGCGGTCGGGCGGGGCCAACCGGGGCACCACCATGAATGTGGCGATTCCGACGGCAGCCAGGATCATCACAAGGGCAATGCCCGTGAACAGCAATCCCCGATTGGGGCTTTTCGAGCCTGCACGTAAGTCCGCTGGCGCCTTCCGGCTTCCCGCGATCGAGGTCCGTATTCTGTCGAATCGTTCCGCTGTCTTGCCTGGCGCTTCGCGGAGGGTGGGTTGGCTGGCGTGTCGTACGCTATCCGTGATCGAAGGTGAAATGGGCGGCAAAGGCGGAAGCGGGACACCCATCCGACCCTGGTTCATTCCTGGGTTTATTCCAGCATTGCGCCCCATGCCAGTCACTGAGGGGTGAGATCCGGTGAATGATGGATTGCGCGATGGCGGGGGTGTGCGAGGTGGCGTGAAGGCCGGAGGTCTCTGGCCAGGCGCTGGCTGGCTGGCTGACTGCGGCTGTGAGAAGGGCTGCGAGATGGCGCTTCGTGGCGGTGTCAACCCCGACGCTTCCCACCCTGACGCATACGGCGACGAGGGAGCGTGTGGCGGCATGGGGCCGGGGAGTGTGCCTGAGATGGGGCCACTGAATGCTGCGGTCGAGCCTGAGAGCGCGGCGGCGAAGTCTGCCACGGACTGGAAGCGCTCAGACGGGCGCATGGCCATCGCGCGACAGATCGCCGCGTCGGTCTGCTCGCTGATAGTGTTGTTGTAGGCGCGTGGGCGCACCAGATCTGGGTCCATGGTGACGCGCTCGATGGCAGTAGTGGGCACATGTACCGTCAGCAGGTGATAGAGCGTTGCTCCCAGGGCGTAGACGTCGGACCAGGGGCCGCTTTTGCCCGCTGTCGTGTATTGTTCGGGTGGTGCGTATCCCTCGGTGCCAGCTTTGCGGACGAAGGTGGCGGTGCGGTTTGCCCCTGGCAGATGCTCTTTGGCGATGCCGAGGTCCACCAACACCGGATGCCCGGCGGGCGTCACGATGATATTGGCGGGCTTGACGTCGCGGTGCAGAATCGAGGGCCTGCGCGTGTGTAAATAGTTCAGCGCGTCGCAGATGGGCAGAATCCAGGCGATGACTTGCTCTTCGGGGAGCGGGCGTCCTCCCTGGCGGTATAGCTTCTGTTCCAGGTTCTCGCCGTCCACAAAGTCCATCACCAGATAGAGCCGCGATTGCCACTCGAAGTATTCGCGCACTTTGGGGATGTGGTTGTGGTCGAGTGCCTGGAGCCACTGCGCTTCATGCTCGAACTGACGGCGAGCGGAGCGTGACTGATCGGCCATCTCTTTGAGGGCATAGATGTTGTTCTTGCCAAAGAGGATGTCGAGCACGCTGTAGACGGTGCCCAGACCACCCCGACCGACGATAGAGTCGACACGGTACCGTTTGTGGACAATCGTGCCTAGTGACAACGGGTTCAGCGTATTCCCGTCCATTCGCCCGTGCCTCCCTCACCCCCGCATAGGCAGCGTCGTCCAGATCCTCCACCTTGCCCTACAGGCGCCTCCCTGCGGTCGTGGCATGGCGCCAGTATATCGGTCTGCCTTGCTTTCCGTCAACGTTTGCGCCGTCATGGCTAACGACTTGTGAGCAGGATAACAAAAGCAGGCGAGGGAAGGGCTTGCGGATAGCGCCTCCACAACCCCCTGTGAGGCGCATAAATTCCCTCTGGGGAAGCGGGAATGGGGCCAGCGCCTGTGAAGAGCCAGCGTCCCCAGCGTGTTATAATGCGACCAATGCCCGCAGTTCCACCGCTCCATGATCTATGAGGGGCGCGGAGGGATTGCGCGCCATGTGGCAGACAGGTGACCCGAAACAAAGGAGTTGCGGGTGCGCGCGTTCTACACCGTCCTCTCGCGCTGGCGGCCAATGCGCGGCGCGATGCGCTGCCATAGCCCCAGCGAACACGCGGAGCCGTTAGTCCAGCGGCCATTGCTGGCGTGGCTGCGCGCGTGTGACAACGTGCGCTGGCTTGGTTGCCTCCGGTTGCCTCTTTGCCTCACCGACTCAACATTCGTAGTCGATAACATCCGCTGCCAGCATTCCCCGCCCACGGTAGTTCATCCAGTGCTGACTTCATCCCTGATATCTTCTCAGCTGGCGATGCTGTGGAGCGTTTCACGCCAGCCATCTCGATAGCACGTCCGAAGCGTCCGTTCGTTCGAGAGCAGTACTGAAGCAGTCTTGATCTTGCAGGAACCTTTCAGGAGGTACACACCGCATGTCTGAGCAGGATTTCATGCCCATCAAGGGATGGGATCACATCGAATTCTACGTAGGGAACGCGCGGCAGGCTGCCGTCTATTACCAGACGACGTTTGGCTTCGTGCCGGTGGCCTACTCTGGCCTGGAGACGGGCGTGCGCGACCGCGCCAGCTATGTCTTGCAGCAGGGCAAGATTCGGCTCGTGCTCACCACCGCCCTGGAACCAGAAAGCCCGATAGCGCAGCACGTTCTCCTGCACGGAGACGGCGTGAAAGATGTCGCGCTGCAGGTGCCGGACGCCGAGAAAGCCTACAAAGAGGCGATAGCGCGCGGAGCCCGGAGCGCGATGGAGCCGACGGTGCTGAAGGACGATTTCGGCCAGGTGAAGCGCGCCGCCATCTACACCTACGGCGAGACGCTCCATAGCTTCATCGAGCGCGAGGACTACGCGGGCGTCTTCCTGCCGGGGTATCAGCCGGTGGAGGCGACCGAGGCGCAGAAGGCACGCGCCACGGGTCTGGCGGCGATTGACCATGTCGTGGGCAACGTCGAGCTGGGCAAGATGAACGAGTGGGTCAAGTTCTACGAAGATGTGCTCGGCTTCAAGCAGATGATCCACTTCACCGATGAGGCTATCAGCACGGAGTATTCGGCGCTGATGTCGAAGGTGATGGAGGGCGGCCACGGCAAGATCAAGTTCCCGATCAACGAGCCAGCCGTCGGCAAAAAGAAGTCGCAGATTGACGAGTATCTCGAATATTATCGCGGCCCCGGCGTCCAGCACATCGCCATGATTACCGGCGACATCATCGACACGGTGACGAAGCTGCGCGCGCAGGGGGTCGAGTTCATCCAGGGCGTACCCAGTTACTACGAAGAGCTGGAAGAGCGCGTCGGAAAGATTGACGAGCCGGTGGACGAGCTGGCGAAGCTCGGCATTCTGGTGGACCGCGATGACGATGGCTACTTGCTGCAAATCTTCACGCGCAACGTCCAGGATCGCCCGACGGTCTTCTTTGAGATCATCCAGCGCAAGGGTGCCCGCGGCTTTGGCGAAGGCAACTTCAAGGCGCTGTTCGAGGCTATCGAGCGCGAGCAGGCCCTGCGCGGCAACCTATAGTGGAGAGTCAGTGACATCGGGAGCCAGTGACCTCACCCTGGCCTGGCGGCCCTCCCCTCAGAGAGGAGGGGAGGGGGAGGGGGGAGAGGTTCACGCCTGGCCCAACATTGCATTGTCTTACCTACGTAGGCTGGGAGGAGGCATATCATGCCGTTCTACTATGCGATGGGGAAGATTCCCCACAAGCGACATACCCAGTTCCGCAAGCCAGATGGCAGCCTCTACTCAGAGGAGCTGTTTGGCGAGGAAGGGTTTAGCGGCGTCGAGTCGCTGCTCTATCATCAGCATCCGCCCACCCGCGTGAGCAAGATCGCCCGACATGGCAGCGTCTGTCGCGAGGAGTGGAAGCAGGAAGCCCACCGGCACCACCATCTCAAGACCGCCGACGTGCCGCAGGGTGGCGATCCCGTCGAGGGGCGCCGCCTGCTGATGTACAACAACGACTGCGCCATTTCGGTGGCGCGGCCAACGGAGCCGATGAGCTACTTCTATCGCAATGCCCAGGGCGATGAGCTGCTCTTCATCCATGAGGGCAAGGGCACACTGGAGACAACCTTCGGCCTGCTGCCCTATAGCGAGGGCGACTATCTCGTCATCCCGCGTGGCACCACCTGGCGCATCCAGCCAGAAGGCGGTAGCCAGCGGATGCTGGTTGTCGAGGCGTATGGCCGGGCGATTCAGCCGCCGAAGCGTTATCGCAACGAGTTTGGCCAGTTGCTCGAACACTCGCCCTACTGCGAGCGCGACCTGCGTCCGCCGACCGAGCTGCCGCTGCATGAGGAGCGCGGCGAGTTCGATGTGCGGGTGCGCGTCAACGACGCGGTGATGACCTACACCTACGATTTTCACCCGCTGGATGTCGTCGGCTGGGATGGCTACCTCTATCCCTACGCCTTCAGCATCCACGACTTCGAGCCGATTACCGGGCGCGTGCATCAGCCGCCGCCAGTCCATCAGACGTTCGAGGGGCCGAACTTCGTCGTCTGCTCGTTCTGCCCGCGCAAGCTCGATTACCATCCCGAAGCGGTGCCCGTGCCCTACAATCACAGCAACATTGACTCTGATGAGATGATCTACTATGTCAGCGGTAACTTTGGCAGCCGCAAGGGCATCGAGGTCAGCTCGATCACGCTGCATCCGCGCGGTATCCCGCATGGGCCGCATCCGGGCACCGTGGAGAAGAGTCTCGGCGCTGAGCGTACCGAGGAGCTGGCGGTGATGGTAGACACCTTCCACCCGCTCAAATTTGGAAGCGACGCCGAAGCATTGGACGACCCGCAGTATCCGTTCAGTTGGCTGGAGTAATATTCCCTCCCGGTATTCTAGCTCCCCTCCCCGCATCGGGGAGGGGATGGGGGAGAGGCCAGCGGGAGGTTTCAGATGCCACGCATCGTCAAGTTTTTCGAGACAACCCTGCGCGACGGCGAGCAGACACCCGGCATCAACTACTTTGCCGAGGAAAAGCTGGAGATTGCCCGCTCGCTCGCTGATATGGGTTTTGATACGCTCGATTGCGGTTTCGCCATCTCTGGTGAGCCAGAGTTCGAGGCGATCCAACTGATCGCGCGCAACGTCCACAATGCCGAGATCTGCTCGATTGCCCGATCCTTCCCTGGCGACATTGACCGTGCCTGGGAGGCGGTCAAAGATGCCGAGAAAAGCTCGATTCACCCCTTCATCAGCACCTCGCCGCTGCATCGCGAGGCCAAGCTCGGCAAGTCGCGCCAGGAGGTGTTGGAGCTGGCGCGGACGGCGGTGGCGCGGGGTCGCCAGTACACGCCGAATGTAGACTTCGCCCTCGAAGACACCACCCGCACCGAGCATGACTTCATCCTCGAAGTGGTGGATGCGGTCATGAAGGAGGGCGTGCGCTACGTCGCCCTCTGCGACACGGTGGGCTTCGCGCTGCCGTGGGAGTTTGGCGAGCTAGTGGACGATGTGAGGCGCGAGTTCCCGGACGTGCGCATCTCGGCGCACTGCCACAATGACCTCGGACTCGCCGTCGCCAATGCCCTGACCGCGCTGATGCACGGCGCCGAGCGGGTGGATACCTGCTTCAACGGCCTGGGCGAGCGGGCAGGCAACGCGGCCACCGAAGAAGTCATCATGGCAATTCGCACGCGGCGCCAGGACCTCGATCTGGATGTTCGCGTAGACACCACGAAGATCGTCCCGACGAGTCGCCTGGTTGCCCGCCTCTCCGGCATGCAGCCGCAGTGGACGAAACCCATCGTCGGCGCGAACGCCTTTGCGCATGGTGGCGGTATTCACCAGGATGGCGTGATCAAAGACAGCCGCACCTACGAGATCATGCGCCCGGAGGACATTGGCCTGCCCGCGTCGGAGCGGCGGATGTTCGTCGGCAAGCTCTCGGGCCGCGCCGCGCTCAACGCGCAGCTCAAAGAGTTGGGCTACGAATTAACACCCGATCAGCTTGCACGCGCGTTCGTACTGGTCAAGCATGTGCTGGGCAAGAAGAAGGTGCTCGAAGAGATGGACCTGCGCCATTGCGCCGAGACGGCCATCGCACCCGTAACAGAGGAGATGCGCGAGGCGGGCGGCCTCATCGAGGAGAAGGCTGATTAGGCTGACAGCGGCGGGCGGATCAATCCGCGCCTGAAGGGCCTCCTTCCGGTCGGACACGAGACCCGCCTGCGCAGGCAGGTCCCTTCCAGTGTAGCGTCAGCGCGTGTACTGCCAGGCCACTTGGGCGCGGCTTCAGTCGCCATCGCTGCTTTGTTGCATAGCGCGAGGAGGATCGTCTCAGGATGGCATCAGAGAATGCGGCGAGATCACCGCGGTGGTCTCGCTCATTGCGTCCGGCGGTGCTGGCTGCCTGGGTAGTCTGTCTCGCGCTCCTCACACTCGCTCTGCAGCCGCGCATTGCGCATGCCGCTGGGAGCGTCACCTATGAGCAGCGCAACTACGCCGTGAGGATTCAGCGCGATGGCACGGTGCAAGTGACCGAGCACTGGCAGGTCCATTTCAGCGGCGGGCCGTTCCATCACGCGTTTCTGGCGCTTTATCTGGCGAAAACGTCAGGCATCACTTTCGGTCAGGTGCGCGGTGATGGCGTCACGAACCAGCAGGTGAGCAACACCACCGACGCCGAGGGCAACCCGATGCTGCAAGTGGCCTGGGATTATCCTGAGACGACCGACGCGATGCGCACGTTCGATATTCCTTATACGATTCAGGGCGCGGTCTGCATCGGCACAACACAGGCCTGGCTCGATTGGCATTTTCTGGATGGCGGCAGCACCAACAGCTTCCCCGTCAGCGCCGCCGAAGTGCGCGTCGCGCTGCCCGCGGCAACCGATGCCAGCAGCCTGACGGTCAACACGTATGATGGCGAGGGGACGCTTCAGGCAGCCACGCCAGACGCGCAAACCGTCGTTGTGATGGGCCACGACCTAACCTCCAACGTTCCGCTGGAAGTCGAGGTGGCCTTCCCCCGCACGCAGATAGACGCGAATGTACCGAGCCCGGCATGGCAGACGAGCGATACGCCGCCAACGCTGCCCACAGCTCTCGGCGTGAGTCAGCCCCCGGGCGACCCCGGCTCCCAAAAGCCTGATTCGGGTTCATACAATCCCGGCCCGGGAGATAGCGGCTTCCCGCAGGGCAGTGGATTCAACCCAATGGTCATCTTTGGGCCACTGCTGCTGATATGTGGTTTGCCCGTCCTCTTCCTGGTAGTCGCGTTGGGTAGCATGGGACAGGCTTCTGGCGCGCGACGCCGCTCGCCGTGGTATCGCGGTCCGTGGTACGGTGGACCGTGGGGCGGCGGTGGTGGCTTCGGAAGTGGCGGTGGCTTCGGAAGTGGCGGTGGAAGCACAGGCGGCGGAGCTGGCGGTGGAGGCGGAGCCGGAGGTGGCGGCGGTGGCTCGTCGGGCTTCAGTTGATGTCCCTGATGGTGCTGGTGCCGCGCTATGATAAGCCGTGATGGATAGGGCGAATCAGTCTTACAGCGATAGATGCAGGAGGAGGTTGAGTATGGCGAAAGCGCTTCCTACGCGCTCGCAGTTCCAGGGGGGCGTTGGCAATCCCATCGCCGCGCTGCTCGATGAGAACGGCGTGCTGACGCCTGAGGGCGAGCGTATCGCCGCCGTCAGCGATGAGCAGCTACGCGAGTTGTACCGCATGATGGTTATCTGCCGCCGTCTCGACCAGGAAGGGCTGAACCTCCAGCGGCAGGGCGAGCTTGGGTTGTGGGGGCCATACGTCGGCCACGAGGCGGCGCAGGTCGGCGCGGCGCTCGCGATGGAGTCAACCGACTGGATATTTCCCTACTATCGCGACTTCGCGATGGCGATCTGTCGTGGGGTTGATCCCGGAAAAATCCTCACTATCTTCCGTGGACTGACGCACGGCGCGTGGAATCCCTATGAGTACCGCTTCGCGCCGTTCATCATTCCGGTAGGAACGCAGGTACCCCATGCGGTCGGATTCGCCATCGGCTGCAAGTTCGATCACGAGCCAACCGCCGTCCTGGTCGGTTTTGGCGAGGGAGCAACGTCAACAGGCGACTGGCACGAGGCGATGAATTTCGCGGGCGTCTTTCAGGCGCCGGTCGTCTTCCTCTGCGAGAACAACCAGTGGGCCATTTCCGTGCCAATCGAAGAGCAGGTCGCCGGCCGTGTCGTTGACCGTGCCGCCGGTTATGGCTTCCCTGGTGTGCGCATTGACGGGACGGACGTGCTGACCGTCTACGCCGCGGTTCGCGCCGCCGCCCAGCATGCCCGCGAAGGGCATGGCCCGTATCTCATCGAGTCGGTCTCGTATCGCATGCAGCCGCACACAACCTCCGATGACCCCACGCGCTACCGCACCGATGCCGAGCTTGAGCCGTGGCGCGGCAAGGACAAAGACCCGATCGAGCGCTGCGCCGAGCGGCTCCGCCAGCGTAATGCCCTTGACGAGACATTCGTACAGGACGTGGCGCAGGAGGCTGAGGTGCAGGCCGCGGCGATGCGCCAGACGGTGCTGACGGCGACACCCGCGCATCCTGAGAGCGTCTACAATCTGGTGTACGCCAATCCGCCAGCGTCGTTGCTGCGGGAGCGGGACGAGTTTACCGCCTCGCTGGAACAGGGGGGCGCCCAATGACCGCTGTCACCATGGGGAAAGCGCTCAATCTCGCGCTGCACGATGCCATGCAAGCCGATAGCCGTGTCGTCATGTTCGGTGAGGACGTCGGCAAGCTCGGCGGGGTCTTCCGCGTCAGCGATGGCCTACAGGAGGAGTTCGGGCGCGAGCGAGTCTTCAATACCCCGCTGGCCGAGGCGACAATCGCCGCCCTGGCGCTTGGCATGGCGATGAAAGGGTTTCGACCGGTCGCGGAGATGCAGTTCGACGCGTTCTCGTATCCATCGTTCCAGCAGGTGACGAGCAACATCGCCAAGTACCACACGCGCACGAGCGGCGCGGTCAACATGCAACTGGTGATTCGCATTCCATATGGCGGCAATATCGGCGCGATCGAGCAGCACTCCGAAAGCCCGGAGACTTACTACGTGCATACGGCGGGTCTGAAGGTCGTGACCCCCTCGACGCCTGCCGACGCTTATGGTCTGCTGGTCGCGGCGATCAAAGACCCCGATCCGGTGATCTTCCTGGAGCCGAAAGCGCGTTACTGGATGCGCGAGGAGGTCGAGTTGCCCGTGTCGCCGCTGCCACTGGACCGCGCGCGGGTGGTGCGCGAAGGGCGCGACGCCACGCTGGTCGCCTATGGCCCGACAGTCCAGACGGCGCTGGCAGCCGCGGAGCAGGGGGATGCCGAGGGCATCTCGCTCGAAGTTGTGGACCTACGCAGCCTCTCGCCGCTCGACATGGATACGCTGCGAGCTTCTGTGCGCAAGACGCGCCGGGCGGTGGTGGTGCATGAGGCCCCGGTGTTTATGGGCCTGGGCGCGGAGATCGCCGCCCAGTTGATGCACGACCTCTTCGACGTGCTGGAAGCTCCCATCGAGCGCGTGGGCAATGCCACGATTCCTTATCCGCCGTCACGGTTCGAGAAGCTGTTTCTGCCTGACGCCGAACGGATTCTTGAAGCGGTTGACCGGATACGCGAATATTAGCCCCAGGGCTGCAGTCTGCGGGTGCGAATCTCAGAAAAGGGTTGCTCTGCGTCGCTACTGTCCTGAATAACGATGAGAAGGCTTAGGTTCTAATGAGTCAGTTTCTGCTTCCCGATCTGGGCGAGGGTCTGGAAGAGGCGCAGCTTGTTCAGTGGCTGGTGCGGGTGGGCGACGTCGTCCAGCTCAATCAGCCAATCTGTCAGGTCGAGACCGCCAAGGCGCTGGTAGATATTCCATCACCCTACGCGGGCACGGTGCGCGTCCTCCACGCGGAGCCCGGCGAGACGGTGCCCGTCGGCGCGCCGCTCATTACCATCGATCAGGCAGATGGCGGCGCGGCGTCTCCCACCGCTGATGACGAGCATCCGGCCGTGCTGGTGGGTTATGGCTCTGCCGGTCCAGCGGCGACGTTCTCGCGGCGGCGGCGCGGCGCGGGCCAGAGCACCGATAAGGCTGATACGTCCGCGCCCGCGGCCCCTGCCGTCGAGCAGGAGGTCAAGGCCAGTCCGCTTGTGCGCAAGATCGCCCAGGAGCGCGGCATCGACCTCACCCTGATTCGTGGCACTGGCCCGGGAGGGCGCATTCGCGTCGAGGATTTGGATGCTACCCCGGTCGGGGCGACATCTCCGGCAGTCGCCTCTGCGGCTCCGGCCGTGGCTGCGGCGGAGGATGAGGAACGCATCAGCACGGTCGGGCTGCGCAAGGCTATCGCCGCCAAGATGATGAAGTCGGCGACGACGATTCCCCATTTCGTCGAGTACAGCCTCTTCGATGCCACGGAAGTGAGCGCGCTGCGCGACCGGCTGCGAGGCGAGGGTGGCGCGTTCGCTGGGCAGCGTTTGACCTTCCTGCCGTTCTTCGTCCGGGCGCTCGTCAAGGCGGTTCAGGCGTACCCCATCATGAACTCGCGCTGGGATGAAGAAGGCAATGCCATCGTCGTCAAGCGCAGTATCTCCGTCGGCATCGCCACCGATACCGCGCGGGGGCTGGTCGTACCGGTGATCCACAACGCGCACACGATGAGCTTCAGTGAGATTGCCGCCGAGGTCGAGCGGCTGGTGCCTCTGGCGCGTGAAAGCAAACTGGATGCGC
This sequence comes from Ktedonobacterales bacterium, assembly GCA_036378295.1. Taxonomy (GTDB): domain Bacteria; phylum Chloroflexota; class Ktedonobacteria; order Ktedonobacterales; family JADMIN01; genus DAHUXT01. The sequence continues at coordinate 20,528 of DASUWS010000072.1, read as the reverse complement.
GGGCGATGACTGGCGGAACGATCACGATCACGAACGTTGGCGCGGCGGGTCCTGTAGATACGGGAGCGCCCCTCATCAACGCTCCAGAAGCCTGTGTGGTGGGATTTGGCGCGATCAAGCTGCGGCCCACGGTTGTCGGGGAGCAGGTGCTGGCGCGTCCCGGCGCGTGGATATCCATCGCCTGCGACCACCGCATCGTAGATGGCGCGACGGCGGCCCAGTTCATGGGAGCGCTTGTCTCCGCCCTGGAGCATCCTGCCGCGCTGGTATGAGAACGCCTGCCGCAGGGTTTCAACCTGCGGCTAATCCCGCGTATTCGATACCAACGTAAGCGCATCAGGGTGCAATCCGCCCGCCTACTCTCCTATCCTTCGAGCAGGCCGCGTCGCATCGCGTATTTTACCAGCTCGGCGCGGCTATGCAGGTTGAGCTTGTCCATGACGTGCGTGCGGTGGGTATCCACTGTCTTGGGGCTGATGAAGAGCCGCTCCCCGATCTGATTGTTGGTATAGCCCTCGGCCACCAGCTTCAGGATTTCGCGCTCGCGCTCGGTCAGCCCGCTGTAGCTGTCGCGCTCCTCGCCAGCGCGCACCCGCTGCATATAATCGCCGACCATCATCGCCTGCGCGGGTGGCGAGAGATAGAACCGGCCAGCGTAGACCGAGCGGATGGCCGAGATCAACTCGGTATCAGCGGCCTCTTTGAGGATATAACCCGACGCGCCTGCCCGCAGTACCTGGAAGAGATATTCTTCGTTCTCGTGCATCGTCAAGACCAGCACGCGCGTCTCCGGCAGCAGCTTCTTCACCTGGCGAGTCGCCTCGATGCCGTTGACTTCTGGCATGGTGATATCCATCAGAATAACATCTGGCTGCAGGCGCTGCGCCTCGGTGATAGCCTGTCGTCCGTCGCTTGCCTCGCCCACAATCTCGATATCTGGCTGCACGCTGAGCATCATCTTCAGTCCCGCGCGCAAGATAGTATGGTCATCGGCCAGAAGTACCCGGATTGGCCCAGCGCTCGTTTCATCCGTGCCTTGATCGTCGACCTCTGCCATGCCTTGTATGAGATTCGTGCTATCGGCGTTCATAGTCCCTGCGCTCACTTACAATCCGGCCACCTGGCTCTCAGGATGCACCGGCAATGGGGATTCCACTGACGTTGGGGCGCGCTTCAATGGAATGTGGACACTGATGGTCGTCCCCTTCCCCTTCGCTGACTGGATATCTACCGAGCCGTTCAATAACGATGCCCTCTCCATCATACCGCCAAGGCCAAGCCCTCGATCCTGCCACGGCGTGCGCAAGACCGCGGGCGCGTCGAATCCGCAGCCGTCATCGACGATGCGGGCAGTGATGGCCCCGTCGCCTTCCGTCACGTGCACCCCCACTTTGTGCGCCTGGGCATGCTTCGCGGTATTGGTGAGCGACTCCTGTATGATACGATAAATCGCCGTTTCCATCTCAGACGGTAGCCGTTCCTTCAGCCCCGACGCGGCAAATTCAACCTCGATGCCGCACTTCTGCTGGTACTCTTTGATGTACCAGCGCAACGCTGGCAGCAACCCCAGATCGTCCAGAGCGCTCGGGCGCAGGTCAATGCTGAGATTGCGCACTGCTCGCAGTGTCTGGTGCGCGAGTGCGCGGGTATCCGCGATGCGTACGCGTGCCGCCTCTGAGCCGATGGACTCTTCGAGCATGGCGAGGCTGATGAGCAGCGATGTCAGCACCTGGCTCGTCTCGTCGTGGAGCTCGCGGGCAATGCGCTTACGCTCCTGCTCCTGTGCGTGCAGAATCTGGATGGCGCGCGTCTTCGACAGATCGTCAATCGCTGCCAGCATCGTGTTGAATGTCAGCGCCAGCGAGTCGGCGTCGGGATCGAAACCGGTGACGGGCGCTTTGGAGGTCATATCGCCCGCCTGCACCTGTCGCATGGTCTCGCGCAGCCGGGTCAGGGGGCTCAGGGCGAACTTGAGCAGCGCGTAGTTGATGACGACGCTGACGATCAGGCCCGTCAGAATGAAGCCGATGAGAACGACCAGACTATTCGTGTCTTTGAGCCGCGTAGCCAGATAGGTGCCGAGGGTTGCGCCGAGCAGGATGACCAGACTGTTGGCGAAGAGCACTTTATACAGCAGAGGCAACGCGAACAGTGTGCGCAGTCGCGTATTGAATCGCGAAGCGTGGGCTGCATCGGATTGTTGCGAAGTGACCATGGCTCTGCTCGCTGTTGTGCGTGGCGTCTAGTGCCGCTATTTTTATTGTACGCTGGCGCTCGTCCCCTGTCAAAATCGCCGGTGATGGCACAACCGTGCTATGTTAGTAAACACATGGCTCGCCATGCGGCCGCGGGTCGTTGTCTGGCGCCATCCATCATTCTACCCTCACGGCCACCGTTGCGTAACCAGCGAGGTCCGCTCGTACTGTCAGTCAGTGTTTAGTGAGTATTCGAGCCTTCTTTGTCAGGAGACCGGAATCGATGAGATCGTTGCGTGTCATCGAATTGGTATTGGGCTGGCTCGCAGTGATTCTGGGCGCAGCTCTTCTCGCATTCTTGAACAGTGGTGAGATTGTTTTTGCCGATGCTGAGAGCGCGCAGCGTGATACGATCGGCTTGAGCCTTCTCCTGCCGGTTCTTGCGGTCGGCGTCACACTGGATGTTCTCTTTTCCTCACGTGCATCGCTCATACTGCTTGCAGTGGGCGCGTTTGCCATGATTGTGGTCGGTGTGGTGAGTTTCATCATTTTGTTACTGCTGCCCGCAAGTCTGGCGGTGGCGACGGCCATAATAGGATTTGCACGTTCTTCCGCTGGTTCACCCGCGCTCCCGTAACGGGTCGCCAAAGCAGCCATTGCGGAGAACGTGCCGCTCTCATAACTTGCCCGCATCACCGGACAACGCCTGGCGCAACGCTTCGGGAAGCAGAGTAGCGCGCTCGGTTGCGGGGTCCATGGCCACGATGGTCATGCGGCCTGTGGCGAGCACTGGGGTGTCAGTGGCATTTGGGGATAGCGTGCCAGAAGGGTGCGCCGCGAAGGCTACCGTCCAGGAGCTATTGCCGACCCGCTCGATCCGGGTGGTCACGTTGATTTCGTCGTCGTAGCGGATAGCGCCGTGGAAGTCGCATTCGAGATGGACGCGCGGGAACGCGTACGTCTTTAGCGCGGTGGCGTACGGCATCCCCAGCGAGCGCATCAGCTCATGCTCGGCGACCTCCATGTAGCGGAACATCGCCGTAAAATGGATGCGCATGCTGCTATCGACATCGACGAATGCCACACGGATATGAACGGTTGCGCTGGGCATAGCTTATCCTTCTACTCCTGATACAAAGTTCGCTCGATTGGCTGTCATGAGCATACCCCTGGGGTTCGAGTCATCCCTCCCTGGTGTGGGAAAAAGATTGGGGAGGGGTCAGCAAGGAATCCCGCGCTTATATCGTACCTGCCTCGGGCATACTCGTTGGTGGCGAAGCGCTCTCCGCTGAACTGGCCTGGCGTCGCTGCGGTCGTCTCCGTCCACGGGCCTGGCGGCGCTTCTCTTCCGCCGCTTTCAGGCGCGGGACCACCGTCTGCACGTAGACGAACGAGACGATAAAGATGAGGCTGGTAATGAGCAGCGGCAGCGGAGTTGGGGAGATGGCCGCGGCAATGCCGAGCAGCCCGAATATCACAATCGTGGCAACCGGGATCGTCACGCCGAAGGGGATACGGAATGAGCGCTCGCTCTTGGGCTGGCGGCGGCGCAGCTGGATGACACAGATGCCAGCGGCGGCGTAGATGAGCGCTTCGAGGACAGCGCCGATCAGAATCAGGACATTGAACTCTTTGGTGATGGCGATCACGACCGCTACCGCCGCCGAGGAGCCTGCCAGCGCTACCACTGTCACCCAGGGGACGGCCCGCGCGACGCTGAGACGCGCGAAGATCGGTGGCAATGTTGCCTCGCGCGCGGCGGCATAGAGAAAGCGGGAGGCCGTGGCAAAGCCGCCATTGAACGTCATGACGCCCGTTAGCAGCGTGGCGGCGAGCATCCAGATGACCCCGGCCTGGCCAAGCGTGGCGCGCCCCAGCAACATCTGCGGCACGGGGCTGTCTTTGAGCGCGTCGATGCCGACGAGATTGGTCGCGGCGAGGGTGAAGAGCGCGTACGAGATGAAGAGCAAGCCCAGCGCGATGAACATGCCTCGCGGAATGAGGCGCGTATCGGTCATCTCCTCCGAAAGCGGTGTCACCCACTCGAAGGCCGAGAAGACGAAGACGCCGACCGCGACGGCATTGAGCAGGCCGCCGGGGTTGCCGAGGCCCGCCAGCGGCTGGCGCAGCGTGAAGCCGTGGTGCGAGAGCGCGAGGACCGAGATGATAGCGAGTGAGCCGAGCAGCGCATAGGTCGTGATGTCCTGGAGCAGGCCAGCGATACGTACGCCGAAGAGATTCGCGCCAGCGGCCAGCGCCAGGATCAGCAGAATCCAGAGAATCGCGGGCGTCTGGGGAAAGACGAAGCTGATGGCGCTGCCGACCACATAGCTATCAGCGGCAATGACCGCGACGATGGTCAGCACGTAGGCAAAGGAGACAGTTAGCGAAGTCTTTTCGTTGAAGGCGGCGCGCAGGTACTGGCGTATGGCTGCTGCCGAGGGATAGAGGGCGTTCAATTCGGAAAAGCAGAGTGCCGCCAGCAGCGCCAGCGCGCCAGCGATCAGCAGCGCGATCCATGCGGAGTCGCCCGCCATATAGGTGGCGACCTGAATACAGGCCAGCAGGCTGATAGCGGCATAGGCCAGGCCAGTGCTCGTCGAGACGATGGTGCGGAAGCGCAGAACACGACGAAGGGTGGGCGCGGAGGCTGGTGCGCTCATAGCTCTTGCTGTCTCCCCAAATAAACCATGCGCGGGCAGTTGTCAGGCAGTCTTGTAGCAAATGCTAGCATGGCTTGTCCAGCGGAGTGTGCGGGAGAAACACGCCATAGGTCTTCAGGCTGCGGCGCGCTCGCCTCAGTCAACCGCTAGCCTACTCCGGCAGGTATTTCTCCAGCAGGAGCGCGTAGCGTTCGCGGGCGCTGGCAGGTATGGCCGCAGGATCGGTAATGATGGCATGGGCCAGCGCGCTGGAACAGCCACAGGGCGAGGCGGAGCGGTCAGCGGGCAGCCGCCCGGCGACATCGCGAATGATGTGTTGGGCGTTCGCGACATTCTTGTGTAGATTGGCGACGACCATCTCGACCGTCACCGTCTCGGTACTTTCGCGCCAGACATCATAATCCGTGACGCAGGCGATCGTCGCGTAGCATAACTCGGCTTCGCGTGCCAGCTTCGCCTCGGGCAGCGCCGTCATGCCAATCACATCACAGCCAAGCTGGCGATAGATGTGAGATTCCGCTTTGGTTGAGAAGAGCGGCCCTTCGATGCAGACGTAGGTGCCACCCCGATGGCAGGTGACATCTCTCACGCCGGTCATCGCCTCCCAGAGGATGCCGCTCAAGTGCGGGCAGAACGGGTCGGCAAACGACGCGTGAACGACCACGCCGCCCTCGAAAAATGTGCCGGGGCGCAGTTTGGTGCGGTCGTAGAGCTGGTCGGGGAGTACGAGATGCAGCGGCGCGTAGTCTTCGCGCAGGCTGCCGACCGCGCTGACCGAGATCACCCACTGCGCGCCCAATTGCTTGAGCGCCCAGATATTGGCCCGCGCAGGCACCTCGGTAGGACTCAGCCGATGGCCGCGCCCATGACGCGGGAGAAACGCCAGCGAGACGTCTCCCAGCCGTCCGACGGTAATGGCGTCGCTAGGGCTGCCAAAAGGCGTTTCGATGCGCACCTCCCGCACATCGCTCAGTCCCTCCATGTGATAGAGGCCGCTCCCTCCGATGACTCCAACGGTCGCCTGCGGCAATGCTGGCAATCCGGCCATACTAACCTCCCTGTTCATCGGTCGCCCTTTTTCGCTCGTGCGCTTGCGTGCTAGCGCGCGCCCCAGCTATGCCCGTCCGGCATCATATCGCTCGTGATGGTGACGACGAAGCGAATGGGTACTGTCTGGTCGCCGCCGTTCGTGCGTATGGCCAAGTGGCTGGCGTACTGGCCGGGCTTGAGCCCGCTCGTGTCTATGACGACGGTCAGGCTCGCGCTCTCGCCGTTGATCTTCTTCGGCGTGACATGCAGATAGCTGCTATTCGCCTCGACTTGTCCGGATAGCGACCCTTCACCGCGATTGGCAATCTCTATCAGAAACGATACCGAGCTGCCAGCCGCGATGAACCCGGCATCCATCCGTAGCGGGCGCACGGAGAGACGCGGAGGAACCGCCATCTTGGGCAGGCTGCTGTTGCCGCTGGCGCTCGTGCTGCCTCTGAGCGCGGGAACGCCGGTAGGTCGGCGGGGTTGCTGTGGCACGGTGTCTGGAAGCGGCACGGGCGGTGGAATCGGATGCCGTCCGCTGGACGCGCTGGATACCCCTGTCATGGATCGCTCAGCCCCAATTATCGCTTCCAATGCTTCGCCCATCTTCTCCGCCGAGACGAAACGATCCGCGGGCGTGAGGCTCATTGCCTGCTGGATGATACGCTCGACGGTCTCTGGCACGTCCGGCGCGAGCGCGCGAATAGCCGTCAGCGGCTGCCCGCTCATCCGTTGCGGCGCTGATTCGGGCACGCGCCCGGTCATCAGATGATAGAGCGAGGCGCCTAGCGCGTACAGGTCGGAGCGCGGCTCGGAACGCCCGGCATATTGCTCTGGTGGAGCGTAGCCGTCGGTACCAAGCTGGGTGGTATCACGTGAGCGCGACGAGTAGAACCAGCGCGCGATGCCGAAATCTATCAGCTTGAGCTGGCCGTCGGGTGTCAGCATGACGTTGGGGGGTTTCAGGTCGCGATAGACGATGGGAGGCTGCTGGTGGTGCAGGTAGGCCAGCACGTCGCAGAGCGCGACGCCCCATTCCACGACACGCCGCCACTGGATCGGGTGTTGCAGCGACATCATCTCGTCTTCAAGTGTGTAACCGGGGACGTACTCCATCACAAGGTAATGGTGCCCATCTTCTACAAACATGTCGCGGACACGCGCCAGCGCCGGATGGTTCAGGGCCGCCAGCATACGCTCCTCGCGCATGAAGCTATTGATGGCGGTGTCGCGTTCTTCGGCCGTGTGTTGTGTTTCGCGCATCTCTTTGAGTGCGACGAACGCGCCGCCTTCGAGCGTATCTCGGGCCAGGTAGACAGCGCTATGCCCTCCCTGTGCCAGTTTGCGATCGATCATGTAGCGCTGGCGCAGCAACGCGCCGGGAGGAATCTGGCCAGGTCTATGAGTGGCGTGCCCGGACTTCCCGTGAGCCTGCACGCTCACTCCGCAGCCGGGACAGAAGAGCGCATCCGGTGGGAGGCGGTGGCCACACCGTGCGCAGGATATGTCGGACACCATGCCAGCTCCTGCTGGATAAGAGAACACCGGCTCTCCGGGTTCTCTCTGTTCTCTGTTCTCTCTGTGGCGAACGTAGACAGAAGGCACACAGCAGGCACACGCAACGCGTGCGGAAGAACGTTCGCCAGATTCTGCCGGGGGCATTGTAGCATACGGCACGCGCTCAATGGTAGCCTGGCAGCGGTTGCCGGGTGACTGTGCGAGTGCCGCATTCAAGCAGTGTGCCCGCTAATAGCGGTTGCCTTGTTGCGCTTGCTGTGGTTCTTGCGCATGTGCTACACTAATTCTGATTATCGGCTCATCAAGAGGAAGCGCTCCGTGAGCACTGTTTCTCCTGGTTGGTGCGCTACACATCGAGCGCACCAGCACAGATGAACGCTGGAGTTGCAACGGAGTTTGCGGAAGGCAGTGCATAACTACTGGAGGTGTTAGGTTATTGGCTATTAACAGGGATTTTCGGGGAGACAATCGCGCACGGGAAACACGTGTCAATGAGCGGATTCGCGCACGCGAGGTACGGCTGATTGACGAGGATGGGCAGGTGGTTGGCGTCATGCCATCCGGGCAGGCGCTGGCGTTGGCGCGTGAGCGCGGACTGGATCTGGTAGAGGTATCTCCCATGGCAGTGCCGCCCGTCTGCAAGCTGATGGACTACGGGCGGTTCAAGTACGAGCAGTCCAAGAAAGAGAACGAGGCTCGCAAGCACCAGAAGGTTTCTGAGCTGAAGGAAATCCGGCTCAGTCCGCGAACGGACGATCACGACCTTTCGGTGAAGGCGCGCAAGATCGAAGAGTTTCTGGCCGAAGGCGACAAGGTCAAAGTTGGGGTCCGGTTCCGAGGACGGGAACTGGCGCATCCGGAGATTGGCCGTCAATTGCTGGATAAGATTATCGCTGGCCTGAAGAGCATCGCCGTGATCGAGCGCCCTCCAATTATGGAAGGCAAGATCATGTCGATGATCGTTTCACGAGCGCCCGGATGGGAGCCACCGAAGAAAGTCGCCCCTGTTGCGCGATCACGCAAGAACAGCCACGGTCCCGCAGAGGAAGGCGCCAGCAGCGGTGTAACTCCTGTAGGCCAGCCTGAGCCCGAGCCTTTGTCTGTTCCAGCGGATGAGTAGCTAGTTCTCCGAGATCCCTTGAACCTGGCGCCGGGGCCATTGTGCTCGCGGCGTAAGCACAGAAGCATACCAGACGGTCATACAACCCAGCGTTGTATGACCGTCGCGCGTATCATGGCGACCCATAACGGGAATGGTGTATCCCCAGATCAGCCAGCGTGCTTGAAGCCAGCGGCGAGCATAGTCAGAGGCTCCGTTCGCCGCAGCACGGTCGCGCCCTCCACCTGTGCCAGCAACAACGTCGAGTCGCCCGCAGGCATCTCGTTCCGCACCCGGCATTCGACGTACGCTATACCCTCCGACAGCACTGGACACCCGGTCTCCCCCTGACCAAGCGAGACACTATCCAGCTTCTCCGGATGCTTGCTGTGTGATTTGCCCAGCAGCCCGGCCAGATCGCGCTGGTCCGAGGAGTAGACATTGACGGCGAACAGGCCAGTGCGGCGAATGATGGGCAATGAGACTGAGTCGTTCTCTATCGAGAGCATCACCAGCGGCGGGTCGAACGATACTTGAGTGACCCAGTTCGCGGTGAATGCGTTGCGTTGCTGCTCATCACCACAGGTGATGGCATACAGCCCATAGGTGAAGAGGCGCAGCGCCTCTTTCTTCGCGGCCTCATCCATTGTGTGCACATCCCTTCTTGTCCATCAACGCCGGTACGCTACTGGCTCGCCCTTCGCGCAGCCATCCACCCGGACAGCAGACGACCTGTGCCGCGCTATCCAGCGTGCGATGCTCTCTTGACCGCATTGGCATCCGCGTGGCATACTATATCCTAGCAGGTTAGTCAGGATTAGCAAAGCATGCGTTTGCTGCAATGGGCGTGCGTTGCGCTGAGTGTGCATCGGGCGTACAGGCGTTCGGAAGCGCGCTCATATCGTGGATGATAGAGGAATACCCAACGGATCAGACGCTTCAGTGCCTGCGGTATTCCACCACAGCGGAGGCAGAATAGTGGCAACCGAAGCAATCGTCGGCAACGACCTCGAACAATACAAGTGGGGTTTTAGCAAGCCGGAAAACTACGTCTTCAAATCGCGCAAGGGCTTGTCGCACGAGATTGTCGAGGAGATTAGCCAGCTCAAGGGCGAGCCGCAATGGATGCGCGACTTCCGCCACAAGAGCCTGGATCTCTTCCTGAAGCGCCCAATGCCCACCTGGGGTGGTGATCTCAGCGGCATAGACCTCGAAGATATCTACTACTACATCAAGCCGACGGAGCAGGCAGGTGCGACCTGGGAAGAGCTTCCCGAGGAGATCAAAGATACCTTCGATAAGCTGGGCATCCCGGAGGCCGAGCGCAAGTATCTGGCTGGTGTGGGCGCTCAATATGAGTCTGAAGTCATCTATCATAAGGTGCGCGAGGACCTGGAGCGCCAGGGCGTTATCTTCGTTGACCCGAATACGGGACTGCGCGAGCACGAGGATCTCTTCCGCAAGTACTTCGCGACGGTGATTCCGCCGAACGATAACAAGTTCGCCGCGCTCAACAGCGCTGTCTGGAGCGGCGGCAGCTTCATCTACATTCCGAAGGGCGTCAGGGTCGAGATTCCGCTTCAGGCGTACTTCCGCATCAACGCCCGCAATATGGGGCAGTTCGAGCGGACGCTCATCATCGCCGATGAAGACAGCTATGTGCACTATGTCGAGGGCTGCACGGCTCCGACCTACACATCCGATAGTCTGCACAGCGCCGTCGTGGAGATCATCGTCCATAAGAATGCGCGGGTGCGCTACACCACCATTCAGAACTGGTCGAAGAACGTCTACAACCTCGTCACGAAGCGCGCCATCGCCCACGAGGGCGCGACGATGGAATGGGTGGACGGGAATCTTGGGTCAAAATTGACCATGAAGTATCCGGCGGTCTGGCTGATGGGTCCCCATGCCCGAGGTGAAGTGCTCTCGGTAGCATTCGCCAGCGATGGGCAGCATCAGGACGCGGGCGGCAAGGTTGTTCACGTCGCGCCGAATACCTCGTCGCAGATCGTCTCGAAGTCGATCTCGAAGGGCAGTGGCCGGTCGAGCTATCGCGGGCTGCTGAAGGTGCAGAAGGGCGCCACGAATGTGAAGTCCAACGTGCGCTGTGATGCGCTGCTGCTGGACGAGCAAAGCCGCACCGACACCTATCCGTACATCGAAATCGAGGAAGAGGATGTCGAGATCGGCCACGAGGCGACCGTCTCGAAGGTGGGCGAAGAGCAGCTCTTCTATCTGATGAGTCGCGGCCTCTCCGAGAGCGAGGCATATTCGATGATCGTCAGCGGCTTCATCGAGCCCATCGCCAAGGAGCTACCGCTAGAGTATGCGGTAGAGTTGAATCGGCTGATTCAGCTTGAGATGTCTGGTTCCGTCGGATAGGCCGCGCGTCCATCTGAGAGCGCAGCCTCCGTCAGGAGCATCGTACGGCCGAGTAGTTTCGGATGGTATCGGGCGGGGCGGCTCCGGCTGCTCCGCCTTTATTTCTGTGTGCCTGTGTATGCGAAGGGGATATATTCATGACTGCTCCTGTGGCCCGGCGCGGCTTCAGCGAAGAGGCTGTTCACGCCCTGAGCGAGCGCCTGGGTGAACCGGCATGGATGCGGGAACGCCGGTTGGAAGCCTGGAAGATCTACGAAAGCCTGCCAATGCCGACCCGCCAGGACGAGGAGTGGCGCCGGACCGACTTGCGCGGCCTCAAGTTGGCCGACATCGCTCCGTTCGCCGAGGAGTCCGCTTCTGGCGCGAGCCTGCTGCCCTCATCGGAGCAGGGCGAGCCGTTCGCGGGTGTGCTGGGGCTGCGCAATAGCGAGACGGTAGAGCGTACTCTGCGCGACGATCTGCGCGGCCAGGGAGTCATCTTCACTGACCTGCGCAGCGCCATTCGCGAGCATGGCGATCTGGTGCGCAAGCATTTCATGACACGCTGCGTGCCGCCTGGCGATAGCAAGTTTGCCGCGCTTCATGCCGCTTTCTGGCAGAACGGCGTCTTCCTCTATGTGCCCAGGGGCGTCATGATTCCTGAGCCATTCCGGGTCATCGTCTCCGCCGCGCTACAAGGCTCGGCCAGTCTCGCTCATACGCTGGTCGTACTGGAGGAGGGTGCGCAGGCCACGCTGGTCGAAGATGCCGCTTCCGACGAGACGAGCGAACAGGGATTGAGCAGCCGTGTCGTTGAGCTGATTCTCAGCCGTGGCGCCGTGTTGCACTACGTTGGCACACAACGGCTAGGGCGTTCCGTCTTCGATTTTCATACCGAGCGCGTGGTGCTTGGGCGTGACACGAACGCGACTCTCCAGACCATCGAGCTTGGCAGCCGCCTGACAAAGGGCCGTGTCGAGGCGATTCTGGCGGGTGATGGCGCCAGCGTCAAGCTGCTGGGCCTCTATATCGCTGATGGCAAGCAGCATATGGACCGCTACACGCTGCAAGATCACCGGGCGGCGAGCGGCACCAGCGACCTGCTTTTCAAGGGGGTCATCACGGATGAGGCGCGCTCGGTCTTCTCCGGGCTGATCCGTGTGGAGCCTGAGGGCAAGGGAACAGCGGCCTATCAGCAGAATCGCAACCTGCTGCTCAGTCGCAAGGCGCGAGCCGACTCGATCCCCAATCTGGAGATTGGCGCGAACGATATTCTCGGCTGCACCCATGGCGCGACCGTCGGCAAGGTAGATGAGGAGCAGCTCTTCTACTTGATGTGCCGTGGTCTCACACGCGTGGATGCGACCCGGCTCATCGTCGAGGGATTCGTCGATCCGCTGGTAGCCGCGGTGCCCGTTGAGGGGCTGCGGGATGCGCTTCGGCGTGAGATTTCAGCGCGGGTTGGCGCGGCTGAGACTGGGGCGGCATCCTAGCCGCTCCGATGCCCGATATCTGTCGGACATGCGCCAGCCAGTCCGCACACAGCACTAGATCCAGGAGAGTGATGCAATGGCAATCGTCGAAGTTGGTCCGGAGAGTGATATTCAGCCGGGCCAGTCGGCGTGCGTCGTCGTGGGTGATACACCGATAGCGATATTCAACGTCAATGGCGAGTATTATGCCATCGGCGATACCTGCACACATGAAGATTTCTCCCTTTCAGAGGGAGAGGTCTTCGACGATGCGACGGTTGAGTGTGCGCTGCATGGTTCGCGGTTTGACCTGCGAACAGGTGAGGCCCTGTCGTTACCGGCCACAGGTTCGGCTGGCACCTACGACGTTTGGGTCGAAGATGGCGTTATCAAGCTAGAGGTGCCGTAGCTGGCACCTCACGCACGACTACACGAGAAAGGCGCGCTCAGTGGTATCTGGGTGCGCCTTTGTCATTCTTGTTTGTCTGTCTCACGCGAGGAGTTTCCGGCGGAGTCTGTGTGGGTCTGTGTGGCTTAGAGCGGGAAGAAGACCGTCTCAGCGGTCACGGTTCCAGGAGTCGAGGTTCCAGCGGCGCTATCTCCTGTGGTGGGAGTTTCGACAATGGGAGTCCCAGTCACAGGCGTTCCAGTAGGACTGATCATCGCGGTAGCCGTGACGAAAACTGGCACGCCGCCCACGCCGCCATAGACGACAATAAAGGTCGCCAGACCATACCCATCAGTCATGACGGGACCGTAGTGCTGCGTGGCGCCGGGAAGCTCAACCGTCAGCATGACGGGGATATTTGCGACAGGCGCGACGCTCTCACTGACCCGCACGAATATCTCGACCGATCCACCGCTGGGCGCGTTGTCCGAGGGCCAGGCGCCAATCTGGTATTTCGGCACGGTGGGTGTAGGCGTTCCGGCGTCGGTTACGGGCTGAATGACAATGCCGCTACTGGTGTGGCTGACCGTTGGTCGCGACGGCGTCAGCGGCACTTGCCGCGCTGCCTGACCAGAGAAGGTGGCAGCCAGTGCCCCTCCACCGATACCTACCGCCACCATCAGCGTTACCGCTAGCATCAGCAGAGCGGCTTTACGGAGATATCCCCAGAGGTTAAATCCGCGCTCACTCATGGTAAACGCGTCGCCTCGTGGGAAAAGCGGGCGGCTGATGGTATCCGGTATATCCAACGCCAGGTCGTCATCATCATCGCCGTCGTCGTCGTTATAGCCACCGTCATAGATGATGTCGTAATAAGGCGCGCTATCGGTGGCGGCAGCGTTCTGGTCCGCAGGCCACAGCGTCGAGGGATCATCAGGACGGGTGTTGGTCTCGCTCGCCGCATGCCGGGCGCTGAGCACAGGAACGGTGCTTGGCGCTTCATAGGGAAGTGGGGTCGTTATAGCCGGCTCCACTGGCTCGGTGATTGGTGGGTATGCGTCTGGCAGTGGCGGAAGAACAGGTGACCGTTGCCGTGTGCTGGCAGCAGGCTGCGCCGACTGAAGTGGCAGATTCACCTCGGCAAGAGATGATGTGGACCACATCGGGGATGCGGTGTGTTCTGGGGCATCCTGGCGCATGCCGAGGTGCGAACGCTGCTCATGGGGTCGGTGGCGGGTGCTGTCCATGCGTCCTCCAGATAGATATCGAGGGCTGGCACGACGACTCTGTGTTGCCTGCGTAGCGTACAAATCAAAAAAGAGAGCATCAACGGATGGGTTGGATAATGCCTCATGCGATGAAATCTATCAGAGAATCACCTACCAGGCAATACCCACCTACCGGAATAGATGCCCATCTTTCATGACGAATGACTATTCGTCACGGATACGCCGCAACCATTGCTCAGCACCTTCGACCGCCTGCTCGCCCGTTGGAAGCTCGCCGTCCGCGGGGATGCTGTGGATGCCGGACGCGTCGAATGAGGAATCAGGCTCAGGCTCATCGGGCGATGTGCCTCGCTCTTCCAGATCGCGCACGTATGCGGATGCGGCGGGATCTTCGGCGACGAGTCGTGAGACACGCTGCGTGAAGCGCTGTGCCGCGCGCGACAGGTCTTTGAGCTGGAGGTGGAGCCCTTTCACGAGGTCAAGTTTGCGGAGGAGTGCCTCGGAAACAGGCAGATTTGGTGTGGCCGAGATGTAGTGGGGTGCCGTTCCCCACAGGCTAATAGAAGGTATTCCCTGCGCGCGCGCTGCGTCCTGCAAGATAGCCAAAATCCCCGTTGGGCCGGAGTATCTGGTGCGCTCGATGCCGCTGGTCTCCATGGTGTCGAGGTATTCATCCTTTGTCGTGGCGCCGGCGATCTGCACGGGCGCGGTATGGGGTACCTCCGCCATAAGCGCTCCCAGCAGCACAATATCCTCGACGTGGCACATCCTGGCGACGTCGAGCACCTCGCGTGCAAAGGTACGCCAGCGGAAATGAGGCTCGTCGCCCAGGAGCAGCACCACATCTCGCGGCCGTTGGTCATCTCCATCGTCGTCATCGTCCTCTGCATCCTGCGCGGGTACGGGCGCCCGGGCAATGTAGAAGCGATTCGCTGGCCACGAAACACGCCGTAGCGCGCCGCGATTGACTCGAATAGTCGGGCGCGTCTGGGTGAAATCGAAGAAATCCTCACCGTCGATTTCGGCAAACGATGTGGCATCCCACTGGTTGATCAGGAATTTCACCGCCCAACTTGCCGCGTCTGCCGCGTCGTTCCATCCATTGAAGGCAGCGATGAGTGTCGCATGCTCGGTGGCGGGAAGTTCCGAGACTCGCACGTGTTCCATCGTCTACCCTCCTCTAGTGTGTGGCGAGTACGCACTGCTCATGATATGCCGGAATCCGCTGGCCTGGATTCCCAATATGAGTCTATGAGTCTCACTTGACGACAGTATACCACCCCAGCGCGCCACGTTAACGCTCCCCTTTGGGAGAGTCTTTCTGGGCGCGTGCAGAGGCAGAGGCGGCAGTGCTGGTGATCGCTTTGCCGCTCTTGCGATTGCTCCGCGCCGCAATGGCCCTGGAATTCGCTTTGGGCGTGCCGTTAGCGTGCTGTCGTCCCTGGGGCTTGCCGCTGCCACTGGTTCTGCCATTTGCCTTGCCGTTGTGGTGCGCCGTCCCATTGCCCGACTGGTGCCCGTTTGCGCGGTGCGCTTCCGGGCGCTCGACCAGCAGCCCTGCCGTCTCGGCATCCTCGATGGTGTAGCGATAGCCCTGCTCCGTCAGGAAAAGCTGGCGGTTGGCCGAGAACTCCTGATCGCGAGTGTCGCGTGTGACGATCGTATAGAAATGTGCCGGACGACCATCGACCTTCGGGCGTAGCAGGCGCCCCAGCCGCTGGGCCTCCTCCTGGCGGGAGCCGAATGTTCCTGAGACTTGAATCGCGACGTTGGCGTCTGGCAAATCGATGGCGAAGTTGGCCACCTTGCTCACCACGAGGCGCTTGAGCGCGCCCTGGCGGAACTGATCGTAGAGCTTCTCGCGTTGCGTGTTGGTCGTGCGCCCGGTGAGCAGCGGCGCGTCGAGCATCTCAGCCAGATACTTGAGTTGATCGAGGTATTGACCGATCACCAGCACCTGGTCGTCAGCATGACGCTCGATCAACTCGCTTACCACGCGCATTTTGACGGGATTCTCCGCCGCCATGCGATACTTCTCGCGCTCTTCAGCAACGGCATAGATCAGGCGCTCTTCGGGTTCCAGCGCCACACGAATCTCGTAGCATTCCGCCGTCGCGATCCACCCCTGGCGCTCCAGCTCACGCCAGGGCACGTCGAACCGTTTCGGCCCGATCAGTCCAAAGACATCCGCCTCGCGCTCGTCTTCTCGTACCAGCGTCGCCGTCAGACCGAGGCGGCGGCGTGCCTGTATCTCGGCGGTGATGCGGAAGATGGGCGCGGGTAACAGGTGTACCTCATCGTAGATAATGAGGCCCCAGTCGTGCTCGGTCATCAGGCCGAAATGGGGGAAGTTGCCGTCCTCGCTTGGGCGGTAGGTCAACATCTGGTACGTCGTCACCGTGACCGGACGAATATCTTTGCGCTCTCCCGTGTACTCGCCAATCTGGTCGGCTGTGAGCGAGGTTTTATCGAGCAGTTCGGCAATCCACTGGCGCACGGCGACGGTGTTGGGCGTGAGGATGAGCGTTGACCGCTGAATCGCTGCCATCGCGCCAATGCCGACGACGGTCTTGCCAGCGCCACATGGCAACACGACCACTCCGCTGCCGCCGCTCACACCACCGCCCGCATAGAATGCCGCTACGGCGTCTTGCTGATATTCGCGAAGCTGAAATGGCGTCCCTGACCGGGTGACTTCGCGCTGGGCGAAGGCGAGCGATTCGCCGTTGGTGTAGCCCGCCAGGTCTTCCGCCGGGAAGCCAATGGCCACGAGCGCCTGCTTGATATGTCCGCGCCGGGCCGGATCAACGATGAGCGTCTGAGGATCGCGTTGTTCCAGAATGAATGATTGCATCCGCTTCTGGCGCGAGACCTCGGTGATGAGTGCCGTGTCCGTGGAGATGAGCGCGAGATACGGACTGCCCTCGTCGCGCACAAGCTTGAGTCGGCCATAGCGCCCGATGTACTCGCGAATATCAGTGACGATATTGGGTGGGAGGTCGTACTTGCTGAATTGATCGAGCATGGCAAGCACGCGCGCGGCATCCAGCCCCGATGCCGCGGCATTCCAGAGCGAGAGCGGCGTGAGCCGATACGTGTGAATGTGCTCTGGAGACTTTTCCAGTTCAGCAAATTGCGCGAGCGCGTCGCGGGCCTCCGCATAGAGGGGATGGTCCACCTCCAGCAGGATGGTGCGGTCGCTCTGCACGATCATCGGATTGGTAGTCTGTATCGGCACGGTGGTAATCGCCCCACTGATAGTCACCTGAGGAAATCAGGTCAGATGTTAGATACCAGGTGTCTCTGCCCAGCGCTGAATATACTGAACGACAACGCCTGCCGCCACGGCCTCATAGCCGCGCATTAAGTGGCGTGCTCCCGAAATGATCCGCAGGTTGCGCGCGCCCGGCAAGCCCGCGATCCATGGCTCAATCTTGTGGCGTGGCGAGACTTCATCGAACTCGCCCGTGAGAAACAAGCGCGGTCGCTCGAAGTGGCCCAGATCAGCTGTCAGCCGGAAGACCGGCGGACTGACAGCTACTACCGTCTTGACGCGCGGATCGTGCGCCGCATAGGCAAGCGCGACATACGCGCCAAACGCATGGCCCACGAGGCAGAGCTTCGCAGGATTGGCGCCGGTTTGTGTGCGGGCGCACTCGATTGCTCCCGCGATGTCGAGCGGCTCCAGTCGTCCATCTGTCTGCTCTCCTTCGCTGCCGCCTACTCCACGAAAATTGAAGCGTAACACGATTAATCCCGCCGCCGCAAGGTCAAAGGCGATCCGGCGAAGCAGTGGGTCATCCATTGTGCTGCTCGCTGGTTGTGGGTGGCACAATACAACCACGGGGTAGCCGTTCGCGGGGGGAGGAGTGGTTGGCAGGGCGAGGGCGCCTTCGAGCAAGACCTGTGGACGCCCCGCAGCGGGGAACCGCATCTGACGCTCGATGAAGTCTGCCATCGGTCCTTCTCCTCCATCCGCGCCGGCGTGGCGGCGACCGCACCACGCAGAAATCCACGCGCGCCTGGTGATTCGACTGGGCAGACGCTCACACGCTGCCTCATACGTACCCACATGGGCGCATCTTCGTCACTATATCCTGTGTAGGCAGCAGGCGTCAATTGAAGAGCAGGGCAAGGTTCAGAATCGGGGGATATATCATCGTCTCATGAACGTATCATGGTGGCAGTGCATGGTGGCAGTGCATGGCAGTGCGGCTGGCAGTTCTCTGTTGGTTACACGTAGGGGATCCAGCCGTGGTTATCGTCGTGCGTTGACTCGTTGTCTGAATCGTCATCAGCCCCTTCGGGGTGGCGCAGCCGGGTTAACCGCTCAACTTCGTTGCGGCGATACAGGCGCATCCGCTTGATTCCCTGGCGATAGCTGCGAAGTAGACCCCGGCTCACATAGGCATACAGCGTCGCCGGTTTCACCCCGAGCAACTCGCATGTCTCCTGCGCCGTCAGAAATTCTTCGCCATCCATCACAATCATGTCGGCCTCCTGCTGAGGAGAGGATTAACCCCCTCTCCTGCGCGCCGCACGTTTTGTCGCGCCCCGTCGCCAGTATACGGCGTTGGCCGGCTCATGGTCAATAGAGAGCAAACGAGCGCCCACGATTTCCTCATCCGCGATTTCGATGTATCCTGTGGTGCAAGGGATACGCCAGCGTTCTGGAAGTATGGCGGAGGTAATTGCGTTGATGGGCCCGCGCAATCCAGACGAGGACGGCGACCTTGAGATACAGGTCAACTCGGTCCGCAAGCCATCCTCTGATGCGGTTTCCGGCGATCCTGGCGAGGCGAAGCCCCTCTTCGCGGCTGTACGCTCGCGCCGGGAACAGCGACGCCGGAGCATCATCGTGACCGCGACGCTGTCGGTTGCGCTCGTGGCGCTGGTGCTCAGCATTGCGCCAACTCGCGAGGCGCTGCTCGGTGCGGTATTTGGTCCGGCACCCACAGCCACGGATGCTGTCCGCGCGGGCGAAGATAATCTTTACGTTACGGTGAGCCCGAACTGGGGCAGTGTCTCGCTCGACGACAAACCGCTCCCCCATCTGCCCGTCGAAGGCGTCGAACAGCCACTGCGTCTCTCGCGTGGCGTCCACGTCTTGCGCTGGCAATTCGATCCCATCATCCGTTATGCCTGCGTGCTGACCGTGCCAAGCTCCGATAAAGACGACTGCCCGGCGCGCGTAGGCATTGCGCCCCACAAAAAGGGCATCGCGCGAGTCGTGCCCCTGCAACTATCGCTCAGCACCGTTGCTCCTGAATACTATAACCCGCTGACCGCGGCCATACAGGCGGCACTGGATGCCCAGCAGTCGACAGAGATCGTGCGCCCTGGGGAACGCTACATCGGGCCAGCCAGTAGCGCGCGGGATAATCCTGTTTCAGTTGTGGCGACCCAGCCTCTGCGGGCGACGCTGCGCTTTGTGTCAGATGTGGCGAATATGACCGTGTCATGTGTGGATGTCGGGTTAGGTCCGGAAGCAGACTGCATGATGAATGGCGATTGCCACGAGATATGTACCGCACCCTGGCAAGATCCACAGAACATGCCGGATGTGCCATGGGACGCGTACATTGTTGCCCATGCTTCCTGGCGCTATACCACGCTCAATGGGCGCGTAGTCGCGGACAATCAGTCGGATATTGGTGGGCAGCTTCAATTCCTTGGCCACAATGCGCGCCCCATTCCGATCACGATTGACTGGGATGGCTCGAACTGGCGTGTCGCGGCATCGATTGGCGCTGGAACGTCGGGGGGTCAATTGGCTGATCCCTCCTGTGCTGGCGCGCAGAGCGAGGTAACGTACCAGGAGATACTCCCTCCAGAGCTACCAGGACAATCAGGTGGTGGAGCACTCTGGACATATATTCAAGGGGACCCGGTCGCGGAAGGATGCCTGATCGCGGCCTTGCCCATGACTGCACAGGGAACGCCAGATATCAGCCCTCAGAGTCTCTTTACGGCGGGCCTAATCCTCCATCGCTTCGGAGTCTCGCTCGCGGTGAACGCGTCGGCCCATCGTTATTGGCCGACGATGCCCGTGGCGGATGCTTACGAGCAGGCGATAGCACAGAAACTGGTGTTGAAGGTACCAGAAGCGGTTGGAGCGGCGCAAGGTGGCTAATGCAGCAAATTGGCATGCTGTTCTCGAAAAGCTGACACGCGTGCTGGCGAAGACTGGCAACGAGGGGTGGTTGGTCGGCGGCTGCCTGCGCGATGCCCTGCTGAGCCTTCCGATAGCTGATGTGGACGTGGCTGTCACCAGTGCTCCGCTGGCCGCCGCCGAGCGTCTGGCGCGACTCCTACCAGCGTCGGTAGCGCGCCTGGGGCATGATACCATCCGGCTCGTTCCGCGCCGCGCTCCTGATGTTCACCTCGATCTTACTCCGCTCCAAGGGAGCAGTATCGCGGACGATCTCGCCCGGCGCGACTTCACCGTGAACGCGATGGCGTTGCCGCTCATTTCCCGCGACGAGTGGACGGGATTGCTCGATGGGCAGCGCGAAGATATGCCTGATCTGCTCGATCCGTTTGGCGGGCGTGGGGATGTCATGGC
>DASUWS010000071.1:0-6412 GCA_036378295.1 Ktedonobacterales bacterium | reverse complement strand
GTCACATCTGGGAGCGCGGCAATCTGGATCACCGCCGCGTCGCCGACGGCTGTCGTGGGCATTGCGGCGAGCTCGGCTTGCAGCGAAACGATGGTCTGGTTGAGGCTCGCCAGATCAGCGGTGTAGACGGCAATCGCGGGGTCCGATGTCGTGGTCGTCGTGGAGTTGGAGCTGCTGGAATTGCTGCCCGCGACGCCAAGCGCGCCCGGGGTGTTCGTGCCATGTGACCCGCTGTTGGTCGTCGTGGTCGTCGTGGCCTGGGTCTTCAGGATTGTTTGCTCCAGCGCACTCTTCTGCTTCTGGTACCCATCCAGTTGTTGCTGTAAATTGCCACGCAGGGTGTCCAGCTGCTTCTGGGCCTGCTGCGCGACATAGGCGACGAAGCCGGAGGCGACATCATTGGCGACCATGACGGCATCGTGGGGTGTTCTGGCGGTCACTTGAATCGTTACTGTCGCGGCATTTGTATCTGGCGTTGCCGTGACGTTGCGCATCAGATACTCCGTTGAGTAGCCACGGCGCGCCAGTTCGGGGTAGAGCCTGGAAATGAGCGTCATGGCGCTCCGGCTCGGTACCTCCGATGCATACATGTTGGCTTCGGCGATCCCGCGTGTGGGATCACTGGTCAGCGCCGAAGCACCCGTTGCCGAAGACTGCGCCTGCACCACCAGTGTTGACGAAGCGACATACGCCGGAGGCATGGAGCGCAGGATGAGCACCCCGGCAATAATCGCCACCGCTATGCACGCGAGCAAGATCCAGCTGTAGCGTTTGACGCTAGGTAGATATCGAGTCATCAGACAGTCCTCCTTGCGCCTTCTGGCGCCTCGCGCGCATCTAACGCCCTCACCACCCGGTTGCCCTGCAGAGTTCGTTGCAGGTGATGAGCGATTCGTCTGGCGTTCTCGTCAATGGTGAAGTGCTCCTCGACCATTCTGCGTGCCGCGTCTGCCATTCGCGCCCGTTGCGCTGGATTTTCCGCCAGTTGCCGGATGGCCGATGCGAGTGCGTGTTCATCGCCGGGCGCGGTCAACACCCCGTTGATACCGGGAGTGATGATTTCCGCCGTGCCTCCTGTGCGCGAGGCGATCACCGGAAGCCCACGCGCCATCGCCTCCACGGTCGTCAGACCGAATGGCTCCCGCCATAGCGATGGGTTGAGCAGCACGTCGGCGCGGTCGTAGTATTCGATCAGGGTGTCCTGTGGCACCCTGCCGTGGAATGTCACCCGCTCCGCGAGCCTGTTCTCCCGCACGTACGCTTGCAACATGCGGATATACGCCGGGTCGCCGTCTCCGACGATGTCGAGACTGAACTCCGCGCCGCCCGGCGTTGCCTCGTCCCCGGCGATGAGCGACCCAAGCGCCCTGATCGCGCCCGCAACTCCCTTCTCAGGACACAGGCGACCGACATACAGCAGGCGCATCGGCTGGGAATGGCCGTTTGGGTTTGTCGCGCCGCGCCGGGGTGGCGTCTGGAGAAAACGTGGCGAGATGCCATTGTGGATGACCTCGATACGGTCGGCGTCGAATCCGGCGCGCACGTATTCCTCTTTGACCGCGCCGCTCACCGCGATGAGGGATGTCCAGGCGAGTCTGGGAACAGTGCCGATCAGCCACCGCTTGAGCCATTGCGCGTGGAAGCGCGATTGCGCGGTCTCGGGCGAGCGCGCATAGAGCAGCCAGTAGCTGCCCAACTGGAATACTATCGGTAGCCGCAAGGCGGGCAGTGTGCTGAGCAGCGAGGTCACGCCGAGGCCCGTGATCTCCCAGATATAGAGCACATCGGGGCGTACTTCCGCGACCACCCGCCGCAATTCATGAGCGTTGGTTGGCTGGTGGAACCGGAGATAGTAGCGATAGGGGAGGTGGATCTGCCGCCAGAGCGGGCGGCCAGGGTCAACGCGAACTGGCCCGGCGAGCCGCAAGGTGCGGCGGACGCGAGGATGTGACGCCAGCACGGAAGGGTCAGGCGAACTGGTGAGGACGTGCACGTCGTGTCCCTGGCGTGCGAGGCCGTCGGCAATGTCTCCCGCTAGAATCTCCGCTCCCCCTTCTACGTCTGGAGGATAGAGATTGCTCAGCATCAGTATGCGCACTGTGGTACTTTCGCCTCCAATCATGCCAACGCTTGCTCCGGGCAGTCAGGAGTGCCTGGGCGTGGCTCATTCGCCAGTGTAGGCAGTACTGGGCGCCCTGGTAAATGGGCAAGACTACCATGGCAAGCCGGGAAAATCATCCGCTAGCGTTCGGGTGGGACGTATGCGGTTCGGCATGGGGAGATGTCTGGGCCAGTCACGCGCCCGCTCCCGTCCCCTCCCAGCCCATGTCCCGGCCAATCATCTCGTACAGGTGGCGATTGTGCGGCGCGAAATAGGCGCTCAACCGTTCGCGCAGAGCCGGGTCCATGCCTGTATCTGTCGCGTCGTGTGGCTCGCCCTCCTTGCTGTATCCGTCGTAGCGGTTGTAATGTGCTCTGGATGGCAGCCGGTTCACTGGCACGTCGAGAAACACCAGCGCCTGCTTGAGAGCCGTCGTTGGGTCGGCATAGAAGTCTTCGCTGCGCAGGACGAGGAGATGCGCCCGTGGGAACCAGCGCAACCATCGCCGCAGTTGGTCGGCGTACAGGCCGCGCGCGAGATAGGATGAGTGCCCGGCGACATCGTTCGGATCATCGCCGATGGCAGCGCCAGAACGGACGCGCTCGTCGAGCCGCCGCTCCTCCCGCGCAATCGCGTCCGCGAATGACTCGGTCTCCCAGCCAAGGTAACGATAGCGGCGATACTGAGAATACGCGCGTTCCACCGGGTTGCGCAGGAGCGCAATGAGCTTCACCTTTGGCAACGTCCTCGCGATGCGCTGTGGGACATGCGGGTGAAAGAGGTAGTACGGGCTGGCCTCGCCAGTGATGAAGTGGCCTTGCTGGGCTATCTCCGCCAGGCGCTTATAGGTATGCGAGGGGAAGTGGGCGCGGTACCACCAGGTCCCTTTGTGGAAGTTTCTATCAAAGAAGTTCACTTCCTTCGTCGTCGCGGCGGCGATGCCCGGATGCTCCGTCAGATAGTGGTAGAACGCGGACGTGCCCCCGCGATGCGCGCCGATGACGATGAAGGTGGGCATCATCCGTAGCGGGCAGGTGACCGCCCGATAAGCGACGAAGCCCATCCGGCTTCCCCTCGCACCTATTGCACCTATCATACCCCTCGCACCTATCGCTCCCATCGCTCATCCCTCCGCCTGGTATCCTGAAGAACGCGGGCATAATTCCCAACAGTCAACTCATCGCTGCGGCCCAGCAATGACCTGGCTACAAATAGCCCAGCCCCTCCAGCTTGATGCGCACGGTTTCTTCTTCTTCTGGCGTGTATCCGGCCATATCGCTTGCGAGGTCTCCATGTGCCCGCGCGCTGGTATACTGCGCGGCGGAATGCGCCAGGGTGGCTTCGTCGAAGATCTCTGTCAGCGGCTTGCCGTCCATGTCCTCTGGAATCGCCAGACCGAGGAGGTGAAGAATGGTTGGGGCGACATCCACGATGCGGGCGCCTTCAATAGTGGTGTTGTGGCGCAGATGCGGCCCTTGCGCGAGGATGATGCCGTCCATGCGATGCACGCCGCTCAGCTTCGAGAGCACCTCACGCGGTACCTGCTCTACGAGCGTCTCGACGCCCACCCCACCTTTGTAGCAGTCCCGCGTCACCAGGATCAGATCGGGCGCGGTTTCCAGGCGGTCGCCGTGATACAGCTCTTCGCGCCGGTACGCTTCCACGACGACAGGCTCGCCCGTCCGTGGATCGCGCACGCTTCGCGCCTCGGCCAGAATCCGTGTGCGGAGCGCCTCATACTCATCGCCGGGAGCGACACAGCCCGCAGGCTGCCTCCGAGCGACGTTGATCATCACGCCCTCGACCGGCGGATACATCGGGAAGCGATAGGCCTTCGTATGCTCCCAGTCAATGGCGTCGGTGTTCATCATAGCGCGCGCGTCGAACTCGGTGGCGAATCTGCGTAGCCGCGATGGCAATCTGCGATAGATGCGCTCCAGGTATGGAAGCGCGCGCACGCGAGAGCGATACTGGCGCTTCACCGTGCTCATCAGTGCCTGCCATGGCCGCCGCTGTCCGGAAGTGTTGGCGCTGGGGCACAGCAGCCCCAGATCGCGCAGCCAGGCGTTCGTGTTGAAATAGTAGGCGGGATGCGCCATTCCGCCATGATCTGAGAGCACAATCGTGGTTGTCTCGTCGTCTACGGCATCAAGGAGCTCGCCTATACAGTCGTCCGCCGTCTCGTAAACGCGCAGGATGTAGTCGCCATATTTCGCGGCCTCCTGAGCGTCATACGCCGGGTGCGCCGGGTCGATGTACTTCCACCAGTCATGGTGTGCGCGATCCGTTGCGCCGATAACCATGATGAAGAGGGCATAGTCATCCTTGCGGAGTTCGTCGGCCGAGACATCTGTGCGCAGACGGGTGATGCGTATCAGCTCGTTGAGTACCTGCTCGTGCGATGCGGACTTGAAAAATGTCGAATCCTCGGTCAATGGCGGGATGCGCTGGCCCCAGTCGGGAGGATACGCGAACGATCTGGCGGCGTCTGGCGTTGGGTATCCAGAAACCATGAATCCGTTCACGCGCCACACCGGGTAGGTGACTGGCACCGTCACGACGCCCACTTTGCCGCCGCTCAACCCAACCAGATCCCAAATGGTCTTGCCCGCCATTGGTCGCGAGTCAACGATGGTATCGGCAAAACAGCCATAGCGGCGGGGATCGTAATTGCGGAAGTCATATGTTCCGTGCTTGCCTGGATTGTAACCAGTCGCGAAGGTGGTCCACGCGGCGGGTGAAATGGGCGGGTAGGTTGATTTCAGCGTGCCATACACGCCGCGAGTCATCATCCGGCTGAGATTGGGCAGCTTCCCGTCTCCAACCCATCGCTCCACCAGCTCGGGTGTCGCGCCGTCAAGGCCGATCACGAGGACTCTTGCGCTCATCTGCGTGACCCTTCCTGAACCGTATTCACTGGCCACCGTGGGATGTCTCAACGTCAGACGGCACCCCCATCGCGCGTCTGGATCGTTCGAGGAGGCGTGCCATGCAATGAGGGCGAACGCCGCTGGTAGGTAGTGTAGTGACGCTGCCGGGGAGTATGTAAATGGGCAGCATGCCCAGCGCCGCGCGGGTAGATAGTCCATGTGTTTCTCGCTAGAGACGGGTGGCGCCAGGGCAGGCAGTCGTGCCGCGGGTGGGGCGCGGTTCTGGGCTTCCCGGCACGACGGAAGATATCCCCCGATGGCGTGGGCGATTCGCTCATAGAAGCCATCGCGCCGTGGGTCTACACTACACCGGTAGATGCGACCCCATGACGAGGAGGATAGCATGCGCGTTCTCATTTTTGGTGTGGATGGCCTCTCGTTCCGTGTGCTCAACCCGATGATGCAGGCGGGACATCTGCCGAACTTTCAGGCGCTCGCACGCGACGGCGTGGAATCGGTCCTGGAGTCCAAATTTCCGCCATTCACTCCGCCCGCGTGGACATCAATCGTCACGGGTGTGAAGCCCGCGAAGCACGGCGTCTATGACTTCTGGGAGTATGATGAGCACGGGCGCGATCAGCTCGTGACCGGGCGTAAGGCTGGCAAGGCAATCTGGAACGTTGCCAGTGACTACGGCAGGCGCGTGCTGGTTCTCAACGTTCCGCTGACCTATCCTCCCGAACCCGTCAACGGCATCTTCGTCTCTGGGTTCCCCGGCGCGCGCGAGACCGCCGACTTCACCTATCCCCGCGCATTCCGCGATGAGCTCTTTGCCCACGCCCCCGGCTACCAGGTTGACATCGACAAGGACGCATTGCGTCGCGGGGGTGAGAAGAGTCATGCCGAGCAAGCCGTACTCGTCACTGAAAGCCGCCTGGCGTTGATGCGCTACCTGTTGCGAGAGAAGGAGTGGGACTTCGCCTTCGTCGTCTATCGCCTGGCCGATCATCTGCAGCACAAGCGCTGGCCGGAAGTCACGGCAATGTGTCCTGAAGAATTGCGCTACTACCAGCTTCTGGATCAGGCACTGGGCGAGGCGCGAGAGGCTGTCGGACCAGATGGTCACCTGTTCGTGGTCTCGGATCATGGCTTCCAGGGCACACGTGCGATCTTCGCGCTCAATGAGTATCTCTACCGCCGCCACTGGCTGCATAGCGAGCGCGA
Organism: Ktedonobacterales bacterium; assembly: GCA_036378295.1. GTDB lineage: Bacteria > Chloroflexota > Ktedonobacteria > Ktedonobacterales > JADMIN01 > DAHUXT01. The sequence continues at coordinate 217 of DASUWS010000071.1, read as the reverse complement.
TCGGCGGCGCGGCCGGCAACTGACGGAGGCGCTGGTGAAAGCGACCTTCAAGCGCATGGGTATCATCTACCCAGTGCGTGTGGCCAAGCGCCGTGTCAGGCACTGGCTTCAACTGAAGCAACACCATCCCCACACGGATGACCGGGCAAAGATGCGCATGGCGCCGTACCTGACACGCGAGGAGCAACTGGCGGCGGGCGTCAGCATGCCCTCCTGG
>DASUWS010000070.1:0-16296 GCA_036378295.1 Ktedonobacterales bacterium | reverse complement strand
TTCCAGACCATCTTTGCTCAGCCCTTCGGCAAGTTCCTGCTGATCATTGTCGCCATCGGTCTGGTCGGTTATGCGCTCTGGTCGCTTTGCCAGGGCGTGTTGGATGTGGACGGCAAGGGAACATCCGCTAAGGGTATCGTGACGCGGATAGGCTATTCCGTCGTCGGGATCATCTATCTGGTGCTGGCATTTGCGGCGTTCAAGCTGGCAATGGCAGGCGGCGGCGCGGGCAGCAGCTCGGATAGCACAACACGTGACTTTACGGCCCAGTTGCTCGCGAAGCCGTTCGGCGTTGTGCTGGCAGTGCTGGCTGGTCTGGCCGCACTGGCGATCGCGGGTGTGTTGTTCTACCGCGCCTGGAAGGCCGATTTCAAGTCGCTCCTGCGTCCGAAGGAGTTGGGGCAGCAAGGCAAACACCTGTTGGTGATGCTGGGACGCTTTGGCTATGCCGCGCTTGGCGTCGTCTTTGTCGAGGTCAGCATCTTCCTCCTGACCGCGGCGGTACATCGTAATCCAGGAGAGGCGCGCGGTCTCAGTGGGGCACTCAGGGCGCTGGAGCAACAACCGTTTGGACCGCTGCTCCTGGCTATTGTTGCCCTGGGATTGATCGCCTATGGGGTCTACTCGGTGGCCTCGGCGCGTTATCGCCGGGTTGGGCGCTCATAGCCCCCGCATCAGCGCTCATCCATCCGACCGAGCACAGGCTTGATATCCACGATGGGTGTGCCGTCTATAGCCTCCAGAGGCGCGACCCGCAGCCGGTGGCCATCCACCTCCAGCACCGAGACGCGATGGAGCCCTATGGGATTGGGACGGTCAGGCGACCTCGTGGCGAATACGCCCCTCAAGGGCATATCGAGCCTGTCACGGGGGTGGACCTGAAGGACGTCGCGCTGCGCCTGGTGCAGCCAGGTAAGCACGATCAGATCATCGCCTGGTGCGATACCGAGAAGCCCTTCAGCGATTGCGGGCGAAAGGTCCAGCCAGGCGTCAGGAGCACCTTCATCCCCCTGCATGGGTGCTTCCTCGCGGCTGGTCAATGGGGAATGTATCACCCCTATTGGCTCGATGGTATAGCTCGATGCAATCATGGTGTATCCCTGTGTGTGACTCGGCGCTAAACGGCGCTAGACTTTGCCTTCGCGCAGCATGCCGACGGCTTTGGCGATGCGTTTCTGTCGTGTCTCAGGCGTCTTGGCATCCTCGATGGAGCGCACAATCCGCTGCTTATTGCTATACGACAACCCATCGAAGAACCGCCTGGCGTCCGCGTCATGGGCCAGCGCATCCGACTGGTCAGGCGGCACCGCTACCTCGCGTGGCTCGGTGTCAAGCTCGACATCCACATCCACTTCGTCGCCCGCGGCGACTCCCGCGCCCGCGCGCACCTCGGCGCTGACGGGGAGCTTGAACTCCCCGCCCATCGAGGCGATGGTACTGCGATACGTGTAGCCGTTGATGGTGACGCGCACGGCCAGCCGCTTGCCAGAACCCAGACCTGCTACGATAGTGTCCGGAACCTTGATGCCGGTAGCCGTTTTGCCGTCGAGTTGGATAGTCGCTCGGAATCGCATACATGCTCCTTTGCGATCTGTAGACGTGCCGCATGTGCGAACATTCACGCGAAGCCCGGTGGCCGCCGGAATGGGCCAGTCACCTCCGCAAGCGCCCGTGCTGTTGCCAGCAGGCGCGACTCCCCCCAGCGTTTCCCTACCAGTTGTATGCCAATGGGCAGTCCATCGCGGTCCAGCCGATACGGCAGGACAACCGCCGGATGGCCGGTGTAATTGAAGATCGTGCTATGGGCGCTGACGGTCCAATACATCATATCCCTGTCATCCAGGCGCAGCGGTGAGCCTGGCTCGCAGTGCGGAAACGCCGTTACCGCCGAGGGTGGGCAGATCAGCGCGTCCCATTCATCGAAGAACCGCTCCCAGGCGATGATCGAGTGATCGCGCTGGTGCAGCGTGTCCAGGTATTGGTCGAGGGTTGTGGGATGATCTTGTTCGTCTGACTGAAATGCGCCTACCATCATGCCAATCAGCGTACCAGCACGCATGAGGTCCTCATTGAAATTTACCGGCGGCAGGGGCGCTTCCTCTACGGCGGCGCATACGCCGGTAAGCTGCTGTGCCAGTCCTTCTACCGCACCGCGAATATCCGCGGCAACCGGTATGCCGGGAAATGTGGGCGCGACGGCGATGCGCAGGGACTTCAGATCGAGCCTGGGTACAGCGTCAACCGGCACGGGTTGCACTTCGATATCGCATCCATCTGGCCCCGCGATGGTGGAGTAGAGCAGTGAGAGGTCTTCGGCGGTACGCGCCATTGGCCCAAGGCAAGACATGACGCGCACACTGCGTGTCGGCGGGAGACCGGGAATCAGTCCAGTCGCAGGGACACGGTTTTCGGTTGGCTTGAGGCCAAACACACCGCAAAAGTGTGCTGGAATGCGAATCGAACCGGACAAATCGGTGCCGATCTCAAAGGGTGTCATGCCTGCCGCCAGCGCGGCTGCCGCACCTCCACTGGAGCCGCCGGACGTGCGCTCGACGTTCCAGGGGTTATTGGTGCGGCCAAAGATCGGGTTCGCGGACTGATAGTCACCCAGCATCGCGGCGACGTTCGTCTTACCGAGGAGAATGCCGCCCGCCGCCTTGAGGCGCACCGCGACGGTGCTGTCGAAATCGGGCACATGGTCCAGCCACGGCGCTCCTGTGGTGGTGCGCACACCTGCCGTCGCGAGGGCATCTTTCAGCGTGAACGGGACGCCGTGGAATGGCCCCCAGACCTCGCCGTGCGCCAGTGCCGCATCGGCTTCCCGCGCCCGCTCGCGGGCATGTTCGGCATCCAGCGTGACGACCGCGTTCAGATCGGGATTATGCGCTTCGATCTGAGCCAGGTATGCTTCCACTGCTTCGGCGGCTAAAACACTCTTAGCCTGAATAGCTGCCGCGAGTTCCGTTGTACTGGAGAAGACGAGATCGTTCACGAACACTCCTGCTTGACTGTAGAGATATTCAGGTGTTCGGGCGCTGACTCGTGCCCGGGAAAGGCACATATCCACGATGTGTCGTTGCGGTCCTGGCTATGCGCAGACCTCTTGTTCCTCGGTCGCGCATGCTCCCTGCTCCTCCCTGGGCGCCTCGCTTTCGCCCATCGAGGCTGATTTGGGCTTGAGCATCGTGACAGTGAGGATAATCGTCGCGATGACGAGTCCGGCGCTGATGGCCCAGGCGAAGTGATAGCCGCCGCTCAATGCCGCGACGGGACTCTGCCCTGCTGCGGCAAGCTGGCTCGTCCAGAGAGACGAGAGCGTTGCGAGAATCGCCAGTCCAAGCGCCGCGCCAACCTGCGTGGTCGTATTGAGCAGGCCAGAGGCAAGTCCAGAATCGCTCGGTGTCGCATCGGACATCGCCAGGATCGTCAGCGAGGGGAAGGAGAGGCCGCCACCGACGCCCAACAGCACCATGAGCATCAGCATGTCGCGCACATAATTGGTATTCATCGGCCCGAGCGCCATGGCAACGAGTCCCAGGGCGATCAATACCTGCCCCGCGAAGAGCACCTTGCGCGGGCCAAAGCGCATGATGAGGCGGGCTGAAAGATTTACCGAGAAGGCGCCCATCCCGACCGCGACCGGCAGGAAGGCAAGGCCCATCTCCATCGGGCCATAGTGCAGCACGCGCACCAGATCGAGCGAGCTGAAGAAGAAGAACCCGAAGAAGGCTGCGCTCATCACCGCCTGAGCGATGTTTGCCCCGGTCACCGTGCGCGAGCGGAACAGACGCAGCGGCAGAATCGGATTGCGGGCGGTTGCCTGACGTATGACGAACGCGACGAGCAGAACGACCGCCAGCGCGCCCAGGCCAAGCGTGCGCAGTGAGCCGAGGCCGTAGGTGTCGCTCTGGACGATAGTATAGACGCCCAACATGAGCGCCGCCGTCACCAGCGCTGCCCCCTGCACGTCGGCCCCCTCGCCAAGACCGATGCCCCGGTCGGATTCGAGCAGGCGCATGCCGAGGATCGCGGTTGCTATGCCGATGGGCAGATTGACGAAGAAGATCCAGTGCCAGCTCATGATTTGCGTGATCAGTCCGCCAGCGAGCAGGCCAACCGAGGCGCCCGCTGAAGCGACGAAGCTGAAGATGCCAATCGCCCGCGCCTGCTCCCCCGGCTTCGGGAACATCGTCACCACCATCCCCAGGATGACCGCCGAGCTAACGGCCCCGCCGATGCCCTGCACAAAGCGGGCGGCGATGAGCAGCGGCTGGCTGAATGACACGCCGCAGAGCAGTGAGGCCGTGGTGAACATCGCCAGCCCGATCAGAAAGATGCGCTTGCGCCCGATCAGATCACCAAGCCGTCCCGCCAGCAGCATGATGCCACCGTAGGCAATCAGGTAGGCGTTCACCACCCAGGCCAGACCAGCCTGTGAAAAACCGAGATCGCGCTGAATTGATGGTAGTGCCACATTGACGATGGTCGAGTCTACGACGATCATGAGGAAGCCCGCGCACAGGACGAGCAGTGATAGCCAGCGAGAGTCGGTCGGACGGAGAGCCATGATTCGGCGGCGGGTGGGGGTGGTTTGTCCTTGGAGCACTTTCATCCGTTTCCTCTTTTTTCTTGTGATGTTTTTGTGAGTGATAGAAAACCATTCTCTGGCTCCGAGGTATGCATGGAAGTCACAACGCCCCTTTTGGGGTCACTTCGGTAGGATTGCGCAGCTCAATCGAGAGACGTGATAGACGAGCGCCGGGCTGCGGAAAACGCGGATGGCGCACCGTGTGATGCGCCGTCTTGACACCTTCAGGACCAGAAGCTGGCCAGCCCTCGGCTATTCCCCGAGCTGCCCGGCTGGCCGGTAGACGAGATGGACCGCGCCAGTATCGAAGGCGTGCGTGCTGATAAGCTTCAGGTGGAGCGGCTGCGCAAGATCTTTGAAGAGCGGCTTTCCGCTCCCCAACACGGTTGGATGAACCGTGATGGTGTATTCGTCGATCAGCCCCAACCGCGAGAGGGACTGGGCGAGGGTCGCCCCGCCCGGCACGAAGATGTCTTTCCCGGGCTGCCGCTTCAGTCGCGCGATCTCCTCGGCGGGGTCTGCCATCGCCAGCCGGGAATTGCTCCAATCAAGCCTGTCCAGTATTTTGGAGAAAACGATCTTGGTGTGACTGTTCAATAGATCAGCCAGCTCGCCGCTCTGCTGCGGCCAGTGTGCTGCCTGCTCCAGGTAATTGACACGCCCGATCAGGATGGTATCGCCCTCCCGCAGGATCTCGGTGATCGTCTGTACCTGCTCTGGAGCCATCGAGGGGAACAGCCAGTCAAGCTCGCCGTTTGGCCCAGACACATACCCATCCAGGCTGACATTCATTCCGAGACGTACTCTTCTCACTGCGAAGACCTTTCTCTGGTGTGATTGATGCGACATGGTCGTATCGTTTGCGGATGATGCTTGTGAAGGTCGTTGACAGTGGTCGCGATGGCGATCGTTAGTATGCCTGCTGGCATGGCAGGGGTCATCTATCCAACGAATGTGGATTGAAAAGCCGGGTCTGGGCGCGTCTTGCCATGGGACACTCGCGCCGCGCGCACAGCAACAGCGATCAGCCAGGCACCATAAGCAACCAAAAGGATTCGGTTGGGCCATCCAATCCACACCTCTGGACCAAACTTGCCACCAGTCTGCGAAAGCCCAATGAAGAGGAGCGCCAGCATCAGCACCAAACTGATCCAGGGGAAGTTTGCCAACCAGAGGAGCGGGCGCCGTATTGCGAACCATGCTGGATTGGCGCGCACCAGGCTCAGGCTTAGGAGAATGGCGGCAACTGGGAAACTCGTATTCCCAATGAGCACAGCCAGTCCATGCAGACCTTGCGTGATATCGAAGACGGATGCCATGGCCATGCCAACGCTTGCGGCAAGCAGGAAGCCAAGGCCGATCTTGCCGCCACGTGTCCGTGTCTGTGGCATCATCACCACAGAGAGCGTGACACAGCTCAGGGCCATGGTGAGGAACATGAGCGACAAGACCCAGCCATACTGGCCGAGAGCATACTCGCTCACCATGCGCCATGAGGGATCGAGCTCCGGGCTCAGTATGTGAAGCGCGGCCAACAAAGCGAGGGATAGAGCGGCTAATATCGCTGAGAGCAGCGCTCCCGAGCGCGCGATCTGTGAATTCGCTGATACTGGTGTAGAAATCGTCGTGTAATCGTTCATCGATCTCATACTCCTGTGCGCTCGGTCTCTCTCCCGAAGAGGACAAGCGTGGCCTGGCTTCCGCGCGTGCTGTATGTGCTTCCAATTACGCGCGGAATACCGGGCCGTAGTGCCGCTATGAACGGGAGAACCGCGTTAGCTGTTGAAGAACTCGATCATGGGGGCGGCGAGCGACTCGGCCGAGGCATCGTGGCGCTGGCCCTCCAGCACGCGATGCTGTCCGTTGGGCAGATGCTCCACGATGGCCTGTGCCGTGACTGGCATGAAGGGCATGCTGGCGCTCCCGGTCAGCACGAGTGTCGGAATCTTGACCTCGGCCACGCGCTCGACCGGGAGAGTGTAGTCGCCCATGATGGTCGCGTCATACGCGAGGGTATGCGCGAGGGCCATCTGCTGAGGCCAAAATGGCGTGCTGTGTATTTGCGCGACAAACTCTGGTGGCATGCCGACGACCTTCTCCATGAAGTAGTCAGCGGCGGCGTCACGCTGGCCCTGCGCCACAAAATCCCTGTAGATCTCCGCCGTGTTGGCGGGCGGCCGGGGGAAGCCTTCGGGAATGTAGGGCGGCTCCCACAGCGCGAGCTTCGTGATTTTCGTCGGAAGCTGGCGAGCAGCCTCCAGGGCGAGCGCCGCACCAGAGGACGAGCCATACAGGTATGCTGAGCCGCCCGCCGCATCCGCCACAGCCTCGATGTCCTCGACCTCGCGCTCCACCGCATACGGTGGCGTGTCGCCGCTTTCGTTGCGGCCTCTCCGGTCGTAGTTGAAGACCGTGAAATGCGGCGCCAACAACTCGGCTAGCGGCGCGTTCGACATACGATCCACCGACCCGCCAGTGACCAGAATAACTGCCGGGCCGCTGCCCAGGCGATCATAGGTGATGACCGTGCCATCCTTCGAGGTGACGCTATCCATTGTCGTTATCCTCCCTACACTGTTGAAGTGTGTTCATCGAACACCTACAGCATAGCCTCAGCAGACTGGAGAAGTCTTGTACAGAAACGACAATTGTTGGGGCGCGCTCTTTCCCGCGAGCTGCGCGGGCGTCTGGCCGATGAAGTGCCGGAGCGACCGGGTCAGATGCGGCTGATCGAAGTAGCCTGCCTGAAAGACCGTGTCGGGAATCGAGATACCCTGGCGCAAGAGGATCGTCGCGTACCGGGCGCGCTCGATCTGGCGGATAGCGCTGTGCGTCAGCCCGGTCGCGCGCAGGAAGCGGCGCTGTTCCGAACGCAGAGACATATCTTCGGAGTGGCCCTGCAATGCCGCCTCCACCGCTGGCTCATAGACCAGCAACTCCTCGCGCGCCAGTCGTTCAATGAACGTATCGGCATTGTCATAGGTCGGGAATTGCCACGCGGAGCCATGCAGCCAGAAGGACCTGCTCGACGCGCCGGGCAGCGACACCAGATCATCGAGGATGCTGGATGGGGGCAGATGTGGCATGAACGCGCCACACCTGAGCACGATACCGACGAACTCGGCATGCACGGGGCAGTGCGCTAGAGTCGCTTTCGTCTCTGGACCGCGCAAGGTGAAGTAGGTGTTGCCGTTTTCGGTCCACACGACCATCTGCACCCGGTTCAGCGCCATCGAGATGAACGGGCCAGCGCTCTCGCTACGGCTGCGCCAGATGCGCTCGATATATGGCGAATCTGGCATCCTGCTCTCGAAAATCATCCCCATACACCTACCCTTACATGCCCCAAATCTCAGCAAGAATCACATAGCCATTCCATTGCAGATGAGCTACACTGCTCAGGCTGGGCGGGAACGGTGTCGTTATCGTCAGCCTTGTCGGTCATGGCGCATTCTTCTCCGTCGAGCACCGCAGAGCGGAGTATGCCATACCGCACTGCGCGCATCCTCGCCACGGCGTTCATGCCATCAGCATACCTGGCTGCCGCTACGAGGCGCTTCTCTTATCTTGCACAGTAGGAACCACCATGTGGAACGGTGTCAAAGATCGCACGACGCCAGGCAACGCAAGCAGCGGCGGGAAGATACCGAGAATCGGAGGATCAGAGGGAAGGCGCGGGCGCAACGCTACCTCAGCTGGAGCGCTCGCCTGGCCATCGCAGACAACTACTGGCTGCGCGGCCACACCCACCAGCATCCCGGTCTCTGGCAACAGATATGATAACGCACTCCGCGCCTCTGGCACGCCCGCCGCAAAGACGTAGTACCGCCCATCGGGCGCCAGTGGTATCTGAAAGTGACCCGGCGCGGTGATTGTCGCGCAGGCCACGGGGCGACTTTGTGGAATAGGACGCGGAAACATCCCAATGAAGATGGTTCCCGCGAAAGAGCGGGGCGTCGTGATCGTGCCGCTGACCCCATGCGCCGGGAGCGCAACCAGTCGCTTCGCCTTGCGAGAGACCATATCGAGCGGCGGCAGCGCGTCACGCGCTAACACACTGGCGAGCTGGCGCAGATGAAGCGGGGAGACGCCGACTCGCTGCTTGAAGCGCGTCGTGAACGTGCCGAAGCTGATATAGCCAAGCTCGAAGCAGACATCGGTTGCGCTCAGGGACGTGGTCAACAGCAGCCGCTTGGCCGCGTCCAGCCGCAAAGCGGCCAGAAACTCGCCAGGGGGAATGCCGGTAATGGTCCTGAATACCCGGTTGAAGTGGTATGGGCTGAGGTAGGCAATCTCGGCCATCTCTTCGAGGCAGAGCGGCTCGGAGAGTTGCGCGCGCATGGTGTATATCACCCGCTCGACGGCCTGCGAATACGAGTCGAGGGTAGCTGGGCGATGGGTTGGGCTGGAGGGGAGTTGATAGATGGGTTGCAGCACAGACCGCTCCTGCCACCTACTAGCGGGTGATGGAACTCCATCACCCACGGATAATAATGGTTACCCCTCCATTCCCTCGACTGCCGGGGTATCCGGAAGCCAGATACATCAACAACGACACGAGGGCAGCCGATCAGCTCCTTGATCGCTCCCTCGTGATGCTCGGGCCCAGGCGGAGACGTTTAGCGTGGGGCCATGCGAATCGCGCCATCCAGCCGGATCGTCTCGCCGTTCAACATCGTATTCTCGACGATGGATTGTACCAGCGCGGCGTATTCGTCGGGGCGGCCCAGACGCGGCGGGAAGGGCACCTGCTGGCCGAGCGAGGCACGCGCTGGCTCCGGCAGCCCGGCCAGCATCGGCGTATCGAAGATGCCGGGCGCGATGCTCATCACGCGGATGCCATAGCGCGCCAACTCGCGGGCAATCGGCAGCGTCATGCTGACGACGCCACCCTTCGAGGCGGAATACGCCGCCTGGCCAATCTGGCCATCGAAAGCCGCGACCGAAGCCGTATTGACGATGACGCCGCGCTCGCCCTCGCCATCAGGCTCGTTGCGCTGCATCGCCTCCGCTGCCAGCCGAATGGCATTGAAGACGCCGATGAGATTGACCTGAATCACTTTGGCAAAGCGGTTGAGGTCGTGGGGCGCGTCTTTGCCCAGCACCTTCTCAGCAATCGCGATACCCGCGCAGTTGACCAGAATGCTCAGCCCATTGCCCAGGGACGCCGCCTCCTGCACGGCAGCGCGCACCGAGTCTTCGCTCGTGACGTCGGTCGAGACGAAGCGGCCTTTCTCGCCTAACTCCGCCGCAAGCGCCTCGCCCGCCTGCGCGTTGACATCAGCGATGACCACCCGCGCGCCCGCGCCCGCCAGCCGCCGCACCGTCGCCGCGCCCAGTCCCGACGCGCCACCCGTCACTAACGCCCCTGTTCCCGTTATCTGCATAGAGCACTCTCCCTCGTCGTTGCAGTAGTTAGTCCTCATGCGGCAACCACGCCGCCTCCCAACGATACACCGTGGAGCATAGGAGCATCAATAGAGCGGCCCGCTGGCGCAAGTCAGTCCTTGGCATAGTAGGCGCATCGGCCAATAGTCGCCAATGATCATCTCCCAACTGGCTTCTCTCCATACGGCACAGACGATGCCACAGATGATGTCACACACGATGTCACAGATGGCCGGGCTGTCTCGTCTGTGGGCTGAGTGAGAGTGAGAGACAATTCTGAAATTCCTGACATTCAGGAAGGAGATAATTATGCGAGTATTCGTGGCAGGCGGAACTGGGGTCGTCGGGCGTCGGCTGGTGCCGCAGCTCGTGGCTCGTGGCCACCAGGTGACGGCTACGACGACGGACCCGGGCAAGTTGGACGTACTGGAGCAGATGGGCGCCGAGGCGGTCGTGATGGACGGGCTGGATGCGGTGTCGGTCGGTGAGGCGGTGGCCAAGGCCCGGCCGGATGCGATCGTGCACCAGATGACCGCAATTTCCGTGGCACACGCCGGCAAGGCCGATTTTAAGCACTTCGACCGCTGGTTCGCCACCACTAGCCGGCTGCGCACCGAGGGGACAGATCACCTGCTGGCCGCCGCCGAGGCGACCGGCGTATCCAACTTCGTCGCCCAGAGCTACGCCAGTTGGAACGGAATCCGCCAGGGCGGATGGGTGAAGACCGAGGAGGACCCGCTGGACCTGGAGGCGGGGACTGCGGCGCAGCCGGGAATGGAGGCGATCCGCTACCTCGAGGACGCGGTCCTCAAGGCGGGTGGCGCGGCACTGCGATACGGCTGGCTCTATGGGCCAGGAGCCACCGACGACCTGGTCGAGGTCGTACGCAAGCGGCAGTTCCCGCTCGTCGGGGACAGCGCCGGCTACACCTCGTGGGTGCATGTCGACGACGCGGCGAGCGCTACTGTCCTGGCCGTGGAGCAGCAGGCGAAGGGCGTGTTCAACATCGTCGACGACGAACCAGCCCCGGCCAGCGAGTGGCTGCCTTATCTGGCTGCATGCGTGGGCGCAAAGCCACCGATGCGGCTCCCCACATGGCTCGCCCGGCTGCTGGCTGGGAAAGTGGCGGTGACGATGATGACCGAGGGGCGCGGCTTTTCCAACGCCAAGGCCAAGCGGGAGCTCGGCTGGGAGCTGCGCTACCCCTCATGGCGCAAAGGCTTCAAGGGAGGGCTGGTGTGACCCGGGCTGAGGAGTTCGAGCAGCTGCGGCCGCGGCTATTCGCGATCGCCTACCGGATACTGGGCAGTGTGAGCGAGGCCGAGGATGCGGTCCAGGAGACCTGGCTGCGCTACGAGGCCTCCTCGACCCCACCCACGTCGACCGCGGCCTTCCTCTCGGCCGTGGTGACCCGGATCGCGATCGATGTGCTGCGCTCGGCCCGCGTCCGGCGGGAGGAGTACGTCGGGCAATGGTTCCCCGAGCCGCTGCTCACCGACCCCTACCAGGACCCAGAGCGCTCGGCAGAGCTGGCCGATTCAGTGTCAATGGCGTCCCTATTGCTGCTCGAGCGGCTCAGCCCGCTCGAGCGGGCGGTCTTCGTGCTGCGGGAGGTGTTCGATTTTGGCTTCCCTGAGGTCGCGTCGGCGGTGGGGAGGTCGGAGGCGGCGTGCCGTCAACTCGCGGTGCGGGCGCGGCGCCACATAGACGCAGGGCGCCCTCGGTTCGAGGCGGACCGCCGGGAGCGGGAGAAACTGGCGACGCGGTTCTTCGACGCCTTCAGGGAAGGCGACGTCGACGGCCTGCGGGAGCTACTCGCCGCTGACGTTCAGATGGTCGGGGACAGTGGCGGCAAGGCCCCACAATGGAAGCCCATCATCGGCGCCGAGAAGGTGGCTCGGATGCTCGCCGCGATCATGCCGCCGTTCGTCCGGATCGGCGGCGTCGTGGAGCCGCACGAGGTGAACGGCCAGCCAGGCGCGATCTTCCGCGACCGGGACAACAAGGTGGTCAATACCCTGGCGCTTGACGTACTCGACGGGCGGATCCAGATGATACGCGCGGTGATCAACCCCGACAAGCTCGGGCACGTGGGTCCGGTGGCGGACGCCTGGGCGGTCATCCGCGAGGCGAACCAGGCTCTCCGGCCCACAGATAGACCGGAAGAGCCGACTACGCGCCAGACCTCCACAAACAGATCAACGGCAAGCGGCAGAGACGGGAGTTGATGAGGCCTGAGTAGAGCGTGGCCAGGCGGCCTCAGTTGTCCCGGGGTTAGTGCGTGTCCTCGCGCGGCAACCACGCCGCCTCCCAACGATATACCGCGGAGCATAGGAGCATCAATAGAGCGGCCCGCTGGCGCGAGTCAGGCGTGGGCGTATAATGGCGTGTGCAGCGCATGCCGGAGGGTACTGTTTCGAGAGAACGGAGCGGGAGATGAGCGCGGACGATACACGAAGCCCGGCGGAGTATCACCCGGTGACGGTAGAACGGCTCGCTGATCTGGCGCGATTCTCCGAGCGGCATGGCAAGTTCCGCTATTGCTCCTGTATGCGCTGGCGCATGACCAGCGCGCAATTCCAGCACTCGACCAAAGATCAGCGTGTTGCCGCGCTCGACGACCGGGTACGCGACGGCGTCCCCGTGGGCGTGCTGGCATATGTGGATGGCGAGCCGGTCGGCTGGTGTTCCGTGGCTCCGCGCGAGACGTATGCGGCGCTGGAGCGCAACCGGGCGCTGGCTCGCCTCGATGACGCGCCCGTCTGGTCCATCGTCTGTTTTTTCGTGGATAGCCACTTTTGGCGGCAGGGCCTCACCCTGGAGCTATTGCGCGCGGCAATCGGGTATGCTCTCTCTGAGGACGCGCAGATCATCGAAGGGTATCCGGTCGAGCCGGGATCGCGCCTCTATACCTATATGGGGTCGCCAGCCACCTTCCGCCAGGCGGGATTCCGCGAAGCAGCGACGACGACCGGTGGGCGGCTCATCATGCGCTACACCGCCGAAAGGTGAGATCATGCGGTCAGGATTCTTCTCGTCCTACGTGCCATGGATTGGCGCGTTCTTCATCGCCATGGGCGTGCTCTCGCTCTTTACCCACGCGCTGCTACTGGGCGGGGCGCTGCTCTGCATCGGCGCGGCATTTCTGCTGCTTGGCGGTTCCGCACAAGCCTGGCCGACGCTGCCCCCCTGGCGCAGGATTGGTTCGGCAGCTGGCATCGTCGCGGGTCTGGCATTCCTCATCGCCAGTCTGATCACCACCGGGCTATGAGATGAGGCATCATGAGTACGGCAGGCTAACCTCGCAAGAAACACAAACGCCTGGGAGCCGCGAGAGGGCACGACCACCCAGGCCGTCGCGGATGGAGGACACCCGCGCCGTACCGCACGCGAGGCTACGTGCAGCGCTAGAGACGAAGCAAGCGGGACTTCACGCCGGACGGCTCCCCAACCGCCGGGAGGTGAAGGGTGTTCCCGTTGCGATGAAGCGAGTATAGAACATTTGTTCTGGTGCGTCAAGGGGTCAAATCCCCCCGCTCGATGCGCGTCTCGAATACGCACCGGGAGGTCGCTATTCCTCGTGCTATAGTTGAGGCGTGGAAGCATGAGAGACAGGCAGCGGCCCGGCGTGTCATGGCGATGGGCCGCGCGGAGAGGATGACATAGCAGGTGAGTACGAATCTGCCACAATCGGACATACTCCAGGATTTGCACGAGCAGGTCGCGCTCGTCACTGGGGCGAGCAGCGGGATTGGCGCGGCGGTCGCCAGGGCACTGGTGCAGCGAGGTGCGCGGGTGGCGCTGGCTGCGCGCCGGGTAGATCGCTTGCAGGAGCTGAGCGAAGAGCTGGCGCGTGACTGGCAAAGCGAGGTGCTGGCGCTGGCGTGCGATGTTCGCAGCCCCGACGATGTGCAAGCGGCGGTCCGGCAGACACTCGACCACTGGGGTCAGCTTGATATCCTGGTCGCCAATGCCGGATTTGGCTACCGCGCCCCCCTGATCGAGGGCGACATTGACCGCTGGAAAGATATGATCGACACGAACGTGTACGGGCTGCTGCTGACGCTGAAGTATGGTGTTCCGCCGATGCTGGAGCGTGGGCGCGGGCACGTTGTCGTGACATCATCGGTGTCGGGCCGCGTGTCAACTCCGGGCGGCTCGGCCTATTGCGGCAGCAAGTTTGCCGCTACCGCCATCGCCGATGCGCTGCGGCAGGAAATCGGCCCGAAGGGCATCCGGGTAACGACCATCGAGCCAGGCGTGGTGATTTCAGAGTTCCAGGAGGTGGCGGGCTACGCGCCTGGCATCCTCGAAAATATGCTCAAGGGCGCGACACCGCTCGTTCCCGACGATATTGCCCGCGCGGTGATCTTCGCGGTCGAGCAGCCCGCGCATTACGGAGTCACCGAGATCGTCGTGCGCCCCACCGGCCAGGCATTTCCATAAGAACATCCTCCCACGCTGGGGAGGGAGCCAGACACGAACGCGCCGCCCCGATACACTCATTGCCTGCGGCTCTGGATGCCCTTCCCATGCGCGGCAGCAGCACGGGGCAAGCTCCCGGATGATGGTGTTTTACCTATTCATCGGGTCATGGGGCAGCCGCGCGAGCCGCAGGCGAGAAGCGCCGTTGCAGGCGTGGAGCGGCAGCAGGCCGAGAGGCCAGGTGGCCCGCAGGGCCGGCAGGTCGGGAGGGAGCAAGAGCGACTCCCCAATGCACTCATCATCATCCGGGAGTCTATGGCTGTTTGTCGCTCCGCCATAACCACCGCCAGCGGGCGCCGTTGTGCTGTTCCACATGGTCGTCGGGTTCTGCTGGATGGCTGGTGATTACCACGGGGTCCTGCCGCAGCGGCTCAACCTCATCCACCACAAGGATAAGATCGTCTCCGATGCGGACGCGTGGCGACGCGGGAATGACTCGCAGGCGAACAGTGGGCGGCTCGGAGTCGGGCGATCCATCCTCGTCGCTCGCTTTGTCCTCGATCTCCTCTGGAAGCGATTGCTCCAACTCCTCGAAGAACATTGGAAGCGTTTCCGCCTGCCTGGTTGGCTTGACCACATAGCCAACGACCGTGCTTCCTTGATTGTCTAACAGGACGTCGGCCAGCAGCCCAAGGAATATGCCATGGAGGGTAACAATCGTGAGTTCGCACACTTCGCACAGATAGGCCATGTGCCTCTTGGGAAGCGAAAAGGCGGTAAGGGACGGGTTGCTATCCACCATGACCACATCTCCATTCAATGCGATGATGTGGTCAACTCCGATAGAAGCGGTCCCACGGCGCCAGCTGAACGCCCGGCGGGCGACTGCTACACCTCCTTCCGCTGCTGGTGTTTGTTGGACGATCAGGGCGGTGAGCTGACACCTCACAGGGTCGAAGACGACATCCGTGACACGACCAACAGGCTCGACCGTAGACGCATTGACCACCTGGCGCTGGAGTAAACGGCTGGCGAGCCAGGGTTGTCCACTGTTCGATGGTGATGCTGGAGCAGTCTGTAGTTCTTGTGATTCCATGGGATCCGTCTCCGTCTGCATCGTGGCTCTGATACTCCTGATGTACGGCAAGGGGAATCTTCATCATCGACATCCACGTCCGATGGGTAGTATGAGATTCGTATGGAGCAGCAGATTGTGTGCCATGTATGCCATGTATGCCAATCATGCGCTGGAATTGTCACAATGTGGCTGGCGTAACCTCTCGTGCTGGCTGGGGCTGGGCCTCGCTCTGCCCAGGGTGTGGCATCCTCACGGAATCTTGCCATGTCGGTAAGGAGCGGATATGATGCAGATATTCGCAAGCTGACAATGGGCCGGCAAAGGAAGGTCGGCTGGTCCCTGTCGTTTCTCAATGTGCCTGTGTCTTAACCGGTGTCTTAACCGGTGTCTTAACCGGTGTCTTAAGGCCAGGCCCACCAAACTCCTTGCAGGACGTGTAGTAACGAGTTCCGCAGACCCGCCTCCAGGCATGGTGGCGTTGTCGTCTTCACACTGGGCGCACGTAGCCTGTAATGGCGACTGCATGGCGCGTCGAGCGCGCTGCCCAGGACTACTATCGAACCGCTTCATTTTGAGTCGATACCTGGCTCACACGCAATCTTCCTCAGCAGCAATACCGGGAGTATTTCCCCCGCTGGCTTCGTTGAGCGCCAGCTTGGAGGGCAGCCCAAACAGTCGCGACGTGCGCTGAGCGCCACATCGAGGAGAAAGAAGTTCACTGGCAGGACGTCAAGGAGGGCAGACGGATGTTTGCGCCGCAGCACAGGAAGCATCGTTTCCACGTCGATCTCGCTCAACCACCCCACCGCAGGCCAGC
>DASUWS010000069.1:0-3700 GCA_036378295.1 Ktedonobacterales bacterium | reverse complement strand
CATGAAGCCCGGCTGGCCATTGGTCCGGGCTTCCTGGGCTCCTTCACCACTTTCAGCTCGTTCATCGTGGGCGCTGAGATGCTGATACGCACCGAATTGCCCGCGTTGGCCGTGTTGTATCTCATCGCCAGTATGGTGATGGGCATTGGCTGCGCGCGAGCGGGCTACGACACCGCGGGCACGCTCATTCGGCGGGGTGCGGCCCAGCCAGGCAAGCCCTCACTCGACGTCATTCCAACGCTGGAAGAGGAGATGGAAGACGAGGCGTTGGACTGATGCCCACTGGTACAACTCCCCTGGTGGTGCTGT
Source organism: Ktedonobacterales bacterium (assembly GCA_036378295.1). GTDB lineage: Bacteria > Chloroflexota > Ktedonobacteria > Ktedonobacterales > JADMIN01 > DAHUXT01. The sequence goes on along the minus strand of DASUWS010000069.1, from coordinate 3,391 downwards.
TGCTTGGGTTGGCCGGGGCAACAGGCGCCGTGGTACGGTTCGCGCTCTCGGAGTGGGTGACGAAGCGCTGGCAGCGCACATTTCCGCTGGCAACATTGCTCATCAACGCCACCGGCGCATTCGCGCTCGGCCTCTTGCTGACGGCGGGTGGAGCAGGCAACGCGGGCGGCGCGCTAGCACAGACGCGGCTGGTGCTGGGCACGGGCTTTCTCGGCGGTTATACGACCTTCAGCACGCTCAGCTACGACACGCACAGCCTCTGGCGCAGTGACCAGAGACGCCTGGCCTGGCTCAACGCGCTTGGCTCGCTGGCCATAGGGGGTGCCTCGGCGGCGCTTGGGATGGTGTGCGGCTCGCTCCTATACGTCTAATAAGTCTAGGAGCGTGTTTGGGGAAAATTCAGAGAAGAGGTCATAGGGAGATCCTTTTCGCGTTGCTAGGGCCGAGCTAGTTGGTAGGTGAGGAACAGACCTCCCGTTTTGGTGGATTTGGAACTGACGAGTTGCATTCTTTTGAGGCTATCTCCATCGTTGAGCAGACGCCTTCCCCCACCAAGCAAAATGGGGATAACTCCTAGATTGAGCTCATCCAACAGATCCCATTCGAGCAGGGAACGAATGAGGGTAAGACTGCCATGCACGCCAATGTTCTTCCCAGGTTGCTGCTGCAATTGCGCGATTGTTTGGGGAATATCTCCTGTGAGTACAGTTGTGGGTTGCCATGCCTCGACGTTGCTCAAGGTGGTTGAAACCACGTACTTGGGGACTGGATTAATGAAGCGAGCAAAGGGGAGTTCGGCGGGCGCGGTGGGCCAGAAAGCCGCCCATGCCTGATATGTCCCGCGCCCGAGCAGGACGGCATCCTGCTCGTTGATCGCTTCCACCATGCAGTCCTGCATATCTGCATAAAATTGATTCCACTCTTCTGCCTGGGGGTTTGGGAGGATCTCTGCCTCGACGACGCCATCAATGGATGTAAATAAACCGCCGACCACTTTTCTCATCGTTTGCTGACCTTTCTCTCATGATGGTGCTTGTCAACTGCAAGCATTCCCACCGTTGCACGACGTTGTCAGAAAAACTTCTTCTATCTTGCTCTTCTTGATGCAAAGGCCAGCAAAGCATTTCCCAACCACGCTCTAAGTCATCTCAATCGCCTCAATCGGCCCTTACCAGGCGAGCCAGCCGCCGTCAACGGCTACGGTGGCTCCGGTCATATAGCTGCTGGCGCGAGACGCCAGGAAGACCGCGACCCCGGCGAATTCTTCGGAGTCGGCGAGGCGTCCGAGGGGCGTTCGCCGGACGATTTCGTCGAGAAGTGGCTGCGTCTCAGGAGTGGTGTGTACCAGCACCCCTCCGCCGATGTTCGTACGGACAAAGCCAGGCGCAACCGCATTGACGCTGATGCGCTGGGGAGCGAGGCCGATCGCTGCTGTGCGCACCAGATTGATCACGCCGCCCTTTGCCGCTGTATATGCCTGGGCCTGGCCCGCAAAGTCACCGACCAGGCCGTAGATCGAGGCGGTGGCGATCAACCTGCCACGCAGCCCGTGCCCTTGCGGCTCTGGATTGCGGAACATTGCTCGCGCCGCCTCGCGGAAGGTCAGAAATACCCCTGTCAGGTTGATATCGATGACCTGCTGCCAGGCTTCGAGTGTCATCTCGGTCATGGCCCCACCCGTCCCGCCGATGCCCGCGTTGGCAAAAGCGACATCCAGCTTGCCGAATCGCGCGACCGTCTGCTCCACCATCGCGCGCACATCATCTTCGCTCGCCACGTTCGCCCGGATGGCCTGCGCTTCGTATCCGGCAGCCGAGAGCGACCGCGCGGTCTCCTGAGCGGCATCTTCGGCCACATCGGCGCACATGACATGCGCTCCCGCCTCCGCCAGTCCTGTGGCATACGCTCGCCCTATGCCGCTGGCGGCGCCCGTCACCAGAGCGACCATACCATTCAGCTTGAACTCATCGAGCACACTCATCATGGTCCTTCCTTTCTTCCATCATTCCAGTGCTGCCGGGGACTCTGGACCAGTCATCCCGACAGCCATTCATCCCGCGCGGGATAGGTCATAGCATGGTCCTGCATCTCACATGCCAGTCTCACCAGCGGGCCATGCGTCAGCGAGCGGCGGAGAAACGATGATGGCGCATGCGCGATACGCCCCAGCATCATGCCGGGCTGCTGTCTGGAGCCCCGTGGCGTCCTGCTCCGCCGGAGAAACGGCGCGCCCCATCGGTGGCGTCCGTACGCAACACACTCAGGCCGCGTTGAAACTCGTTCGCCATCGCCTGCTCGAACGGCAGGTCGCCCTGCTCATAGGCAGAGAGCCGGTCGCTGCGCAGGCACTCTTGTGGCAAGCGGGCAAGCTCCTGGGCCAGTGACTCGGCTGCGCTCCGGGCGGTTCCTCGCGGCACGACACGATTGGCCAGGCCCATCGCTAGCGCCTCCTGAGCCGCGACGGGACGGCCTGTCAGGATCAGGTCGAGGGCGCGGCTCAGTCCGATCAACCGAGGCAGGCGCACGGTACCACCGTCGATCAGCGGGATGCCCCAGCGACGGCAGAAGACGCCGACGACCGCATCTTCCTCCATCACACGTAGGTCGCACCAGAGCGCCAGCTCCAGCCCGCCAGCCACCGCATACCCGTTGATGGCCGCAATCACCGGCTTGCTCAGCAGCAGCCGTGTCGGCCCCATGGGGCCATCACCGTCTGGCTCAAGGTGATTGGGATGTCCTGCCGCGAACGCCTTGAGATCAGCGCCCGCGCAGAAATGCTCGCCGGTGCTCGCGAGTACCCCCACACGCAGTGCGTCGTCGCTCTCGAAGGCACGAAACGCCTCCGCCAGTGCCTCAGCCGTTTCCCGGTCAACCGCGTTACGGATCGCGGGCCGGTCTAGCAGCACCGTCACCACCGCGCCATCACGCTCCACGCGAATCGTCATTGCCGTCCTCCCTCAGCGACGTATACTGTCTGTGTGCAATGCGTCTGAGATGGCATTGTCACAGACAGTTGAGCACATAGGCACATACGACCTGTGTATGAATGAACTGTGTACGAATGAGATATGAACCGGATTGATCGCCTCACTGGCATTCTGCTGATGCTCCAGCGCCGCCCACGAACCGCCAACGAAATCGCGAGACGCTTCGAGGTCTCGCGGCGGACGGTGATGCGAGATATGTGGGCGCTCCGCGAGATCGGCGTGCCCATTTTCGCACAGGATGGCCCGAAAGGTGGCTACTCACTGCCCGCTGAGTATCGGCTCGCGCCGCTGCCCCTGACGTCGCGTGAGATGTTCTTGCTGCTGCTCGCGCTCGATGCGGTGGATAGCCACGCCGATATGCCATTCGCCCAGGAGCGTACGACACTGCGCGGCAAGCTGCACGC
>DASUWS010000068.1:0-36417 GCA_036378295.1 Ktedonobacterales bacterium | reverse complement strand
TCATACATGTGTCGCCGCCTGGCAGCACGGAGGAGATGCCGTTTCCTTGCATCAGCCCTCCCAGCGCGCCATTCGCTTGACATAGCAAGTGCCCTTGTGTACGATTGTCACACCGCGATATCGTCTCGATATGATATTGCGAACTGTATCCATCGTTCGTTCATCACAGGAGGCTGGGAATGGCGAATTACACTGCGCCTGATGGCACATCCAGCGCCCGCGAAGGGAGGAGCAACGCCAAGGCACTCTGGTATCTACTGTTGATCATTCCATTCATCGCGACACTCTGGGTGCCCTTCTACGCGGGCAAAGACCCGGTGCTTTGGGGCTTCCCGTTCTTCTACTGGTACCAGTTCCTCTGGATCATCATCACCTCGCTGATCACCGGATTTGTCTATTTCGTGACGAAATGACGGCTCCAGGGGCATGTCGGACCAATGAGGGTCCGCGCTCAGCGAGGCCAGTTCCCACAGGCAGTTCTTGCACACACAGGAGTGAGTTATGCCGAAAGAGTTGAACTGGACTGCATTGATTGTCTTCATCGTCCTCTTTGCGCTGGTCACGGTGCTCGGATTCGTCGCGGCGCGCTGGCGGCGTGGCGACCTGAATCAACTTCATGAGTGGGGCCTGGGTGGCCGGCGCTTTGGCACCATCGTCACGTGGTTCCTGCTCGGCGGCGATCTCTACACCGCCTACACGTTTATCGCCGTCCCGGCACTCGTCTATGGATCGGGCGCGATTGGCTTCTTCGCGGTCCCGTACACCATCATCGTCTACCCGTTCATCTTCGTCGTCATGCCCCGCCTCTGGTCTGTCTGTCATAAGCACGGCTACGTCACCGCCTCAGACTTCGTGCGTGGTCGCTACGACAGCAGTGGCCTGGCGCTCGCCGTCGCCTTCACGGGCATCCTGGCCACGATGCCCTATATCGCTCTCCAACTCGTGGGCATCGAGGTGGTGCTGGCGGCCATGGGCATCACAGGCGATCTTCCGCTGATCATTGCGTTTGTCATCCTCGCCGCGTACACCTACTTTAGTGGATTGCGCGCGCCAGCTATGATCGCACTGGTGAAGGATGCCATTATCTATCTCACCATTATTGTCGCGGTCATCGTCGTCCCCATCTATATCAGCAACCATCTGGGCAACGGCAGCGGCATCGCGGATGGCTACGCGACGATGTTCGCCAAAGTGCCTAGTGCCAAGCTGCTCCTTGCCCCCAAGACGTTCACGGTCTTTGGAACTCTGGCGCTTGGCTCGGCGCTGGCGCTCTTCATGTATCCCCATGCCATCACGGGCGTGCTGGCGGGAAACAGCGGGCGCGTCATCAAGCGCAACGCTGCGCTGCTTCCGGCCTACTCGTTCCTGCTGGGTCTGCTAGCGCTGCTGGGCTTCATGGCGCTGGTCCTTGGGGTGACGGGCGTCAAGCCATACGGCGCGCAATTCGCCGTGCCCGGTCTGTTCAATATGGTCTTCCCGGCGTGGTTCGCGGGCTTTGCCTTCGCCGCCATTGCCATCGGCGCGCTGGTACCCGCCTCGGTCATGTCCATCGCGGCGGCGAACCTCTTTACGCGCAACATCTATAAAGAGTACTTCCGCCGCAACGCCAGCGACCGTGAAGAGTCTGCCGTCGCCAAGTTCGTCTCGCTGATCGTGAAGGCGGGCGCGCTGGTGTTCGTCATTGGGCTGCCGCTGCAACAGTCGATCAACTTCCAGCTGCTCGGCGGCGTGTGGATCTTGCAGACGCTTCCGGCGGTTGTCTTCGGCCTCTACACCCGCTGGTTCCATCGCTGGGCGCTGCTGATTGGCTGGTTCGTCGGGATGGCGCTCGGCACCTACATGTCGTACATTCAAAGCTCGCCAGTGAATCCGCACTTCGCCTCGTCCACCTACTCGCTCCATATCTTTGGGCTGGTGATTCCGGGGTACGCGGCGTTCTACGCGGTCATCGTGAATATCGTCATCACCGTCGTGCTCTCGCTGATCTTCAACGTGGTCGGCCTTGCGCAGGGCCAAGACAAGACGGCCGCCGCCGACTACGAAGCGGCTGATGCAGTGGCTGTTCCGGTCGCCGTCATCTAGCCTCGTCTCTCATTCGCAGAGACATGAAAAGAACGCACTGGAGGGAATATTCCTTCCGGTGCGTTTCTTTGTCTGATTCTCCCCGCCTTATACGGAGAGGGGCTGAGGAAGATCGCTTATCCCGCGACGCCGATTGGTCCCAGCGGCTCGACGACACCCGCCAGCGGCCAGCGTGGCGACCCGACGCGATAGACGACACGGGCAATCTCCCACGCGGGGCGCTCTGGGCTTCCGGCGCGACTGCGGGTGCGAGCGATTGGCCACGAGAGCCAGCGGCTGCCCTTGCCCAGCGGCACGAGCTCATAGACGCTGCCGGTGCGGAAGCACGGCACGCCCAGCGCCCAGACGACATCTTCCGAGCCGAGCAGCTCGAAGCAGGCGCGATGCATTCCCTTCCCGCTGGGGTCGGGGTCAATGGCGATCAGGCGTCCGAGCCGACCGCGCGGATGGAGCGGGCCGCGCTCCCAGGGACCGCGCAGCCGATGGGCCCAACCCCAGGTCGGGTCCAGTTCGGGATGCTCGGGATCTTCGGGCGTTGGCAGGAGCGTCAGTAGCAGAGCAAGCTGCCGACGAGGCAACGGCACGAGGCTATCGGGCTCGCCTGCCTCCAGATGCGCCAGCGACCAGGCAATATCGCTATGCGTCAGCACATCATTGGGGCGCTCGACGCGGAAAATGCCCGCATCGGTCTCCATCTCCACCGCCGAGATGATCTGCGGCAGTGGGCGCTGGGCGGGCAGATTGGTGGGCGTCGGCGGACATGCCTCCGCCGTGCCGAGGCTTTTGCGGGTGGTGCGACCACGGCGCGGACGGGTCGTAGCGGTTCCGCGCTCAGGAGTGGCATCAAGGGCGTTGCCCAGCGCCCCTGGCGGCATGACCGGGCGAATCGCCCGCAGGAAACCGAAGGGGCGCCCGACAGGAATCGCTCCAGAGCGGCCAGCGCCTTCGAGCGCGCGCATACCGCCCGCCGAGGTAACTGTAGCGATCAGCCAGACCTGCGGATCAGGCCGGGCATCGAGTCCTGGCGGGGCAAACGGGCTGACTGGCAGCGACGAAAGCGGCAGTTCAGCGACGGAGGCCGCACCGGGAGCGCGCCAGGCGCCTGAGGGCGACTGATAGCTCCAACTGGTATTTGGCTGCAGGGCGGCTGCCTCGCTCAGAGGGGTCTGACGCGGACGCTGGGGCGCCGTATGCCGAACGCCCACATAGGACGACGCCATGCGATGTGATGGCGTATCTGATCTGACCTCGTGCATATGGATAACCTCCCCGCACACGTGAGGATGATGAGTAGGAATGCCGCTACCATCCAGGCGATGCCATCTCGCGGACATCTCCGCGACAGGACGCTACCTCCCGCGAGGCGCAGGAGTAGAGATTCCAGCGGCATGTGGACCATACATAGTGGCCGCATGCCGTATGCGGAAAGTCTACCCTAGAACAAGAGTTCTTGTCAACCGCCCGCTTCATAGGGATGGGGGGAGTAGCAAACAGGCAAATGTAGCGCGGTGATGATTGCGGCCAGATGATTGCGTTTCTTGTTAATCAGACGGCAGAGTCGGCGAAAAAGCCACCGTGGATGACCATCCATTCGTCTCATGCTCCCCGAATTCGCCTTTTTCGCTCTCTGAAACAGCAGGCGAACTTTCTGGTTAGCCCGAAGGTTTTACTCTCACGGCGCAGGTCGGGAGAGTTGACGATAGCCAAGACGGCTGTTAGACTCGCCCTGAAGCAGGGTAAGGATGATTGCCAGCAGAAGGAGTTGGCCGCGAATGAGCATCGGGGATACTCTTGACAGGTATCGTGCATCGCTGCTGCTGGCGCTGGCGCTGTTATTGCTCGGCACAGCGGCGGCGTATGGCGCGACGCAATTGCAGGGGGCCATCTCGCGACAGATGCGGGCCGATGCTGCCTCGGCAATCTGTGCATCATTCCAGAACCAGGAATACGACGCGCTCGCTGAAATGGTTGACCCTGCCCCGATCACCCCCGTCGCAGCCCAGACCTTCAACCGCAAGACGTTGATAGCACAGCTCCAGTCGATCGACCAGCATCAGGGCAGGGTGAGTGCGTGTTCCTGGCACTTGTTGCAGGCCGACGACGAGAGCGCGACCTACGTCTTTTCGCTGAGTCGCCCGCAGACACCCGTACCGATTGGTATGCTGGTAATCTTCCGGCACGAGCCAACAGGCGACTGGCGCATCTCTCGCCGCAGCCCGTTCACGAGCGCGCCGGTGTAGGGTCAGAATAGTCCATTCAGCTACGCCATTTTGTGGATAGAATTGTGGACAATGTGGACAACATAACGGATGAGAGGAACGGACCAGCAGCCACTTTCCCATCACGCGCATCCTCTACAAACCGTTTCACAACCTCTACACTACGTTCAAGCAGGGCCTTGTTATCGTTCGCTGCTGGCTCTCTCCCCAAAGTGAAGGGCCAAGGAGAGCACTCGAAGGATGCCTACCATTCGCCTCGAAACGTTGATCGCTGCTTCGCCAGAACGGTGTTTCGATCTGTCGCTCAGCGTTGACCTCCATCGCCACTCGGTGGCGCATACCCACGAGCGCCCGATTGCTGGAGTGACCACCGGTGTCATGCACCTGGGGGATACCGTGACGTGGGAAGCGGTCCATTTTGGCATCAAGCAGCATCTCACCACCAAAATCACGGCGTATGAGCGCCCGCAGTACTTTATTGATGAGATGATCCAGGGAATTTTTCAGGAACTAAAGCATCACCATGCCTTCGTCCCCCAACCATCGGGAACGCTCATGATTGATACGTTCACGTTCCGAGCCCCATTGGGGATCCTTGGGAGGGTGGTTGAAGCGCTGATCCTCACGCGCTACATGCAAGGACTCCTGCTCACCAGGAATCGGTACCTGAAGCACGTGGCAGAAGCTGATACCGACACCGTTTAAATGGTCCTCTGACTCCGCCGGTCGAACGGGCGACTGGTGGGGTCAGAGGACATGTGCCAAGTCAGCGAGAGGACCAGGAAGCACCAGCCCTGCTCCCATGAAGGAGCGGTTCACCCGCCCCTGGAAGCGGGGCCGTCCGGTCTGGACCGGCGGCGGCAGTAACGGCTGGATGAATGCCCATTGCCCGTCAGGTAGATGCACGGTAGCCATGCTACGGTACCTGCGGGAGTTGGGAAACTGCTTCTACCCTTTGATCTCGAAAAGCGCCAGCGTCGGCTCGGCGCCCAGCGAGCGGAATAATACGAGAGGAGGCGGCGCCTGCACGGATGCGCGGAAGTCATCGAATTCTCGCTGGCTGTTCCAGATACCCACGGTACGCCAGAGGGTTGGATCGGTTGTACTTTGCACCAGATAGGACGCCAGAAGCCCTGACGGCTGCTGTGCCGAAATCCGGGCAAACCCTTCGGTCAACGCCGCCCATTGATCAGGTGCGATGTGCCCTTCGAGGACCGTCATAACCTGGTTCGCCACTGCTTTGCCTTCCTTCCGTCAGCTCGAATAGTATCCCGCCACGCGATACGCGTGCCACAGCACACGAGCGCGTTGCCATGCAGTATCTCGCGCTGAGCATTGGATGCGCAATAGCGATCAGCACATCACCCGCGAACGGTCGTAGCCCCCTCTCCCTGAAGACCCGGCGCTGGCGCACGCAACGCGACCGGAATCGCCAGCCTGTTGAGCGCGCCGTGCGGCACTGAACCTTCGACTTCCCATGAGAGTTGTCCCGCGCCGCAATCGGTCGCCGGAACGGCCAGCGATGTCATGCCTCACGCATGGTAGGGCGGTGCGCTTAAGGAGATTCCGCCGCTTCATCGAATTTACCAGCAGATATCTGACCCCACTGCCCCCGCTGTGGGTGATACGGTTTCTCCGTCCGGAGAGCATGCGCGCCTCGTTCTGGGTCACTCGGTGAAGGCTTCGGGAAGGAGGCATTGGTATCTGCCTGGTACCTGCCTGGTATCTGCCTCATGACCTTCACCTGGCGCTCTGCTCCCGGCGTTATTCGCTCGCTATTCTCTCAAGCGTGAAGGAGACATTGTCTCAGGAATGCTCGATTATGACTCTCTCGACGAGTTTCGGGACCCGCAGACCTATGACCTGGTGGACGCCGGTTACGATGATGATCGCGCCCTCGTCGAACACTGGGCGCGGTCGCTGGGAGGGCCGCTTCTCGATCTCGCATGTGGGACAGGACGTATGGCCCTGGTTCTCGCCGCACAGGGCTATGAGGTGACGGGGGTCGATATCGTTCCAGAGATGATCGAATGGGGGCGTCAGAAAGCCGCACAGCAGGGTATCTCGGTTGAGTGGGTGGTTGCTGATGCGCGCGCGTTCCACCTGCACCGGCAGTTCCGATTCATCTACATGCTGGCAAATGCCTTCCAGTTCTTTCACACACGGGCGGATCAGGAGGCGCTTCTGGCTCATGTCCGCGAACACCTGGCCCCAGGGGGATGTTTTCTCTTCGAGACTCGTAATCCCTCGCCACGAAATCTCTTTGCAGCCCGCCTGCTAGAACCGCAGCGGCTCACGACGCCAGATGGCGGGCAACTGGTGATCGCTGATGATGCGCCCGTGTATGATCTCATGACCCAGATCCAGCATTGCACCTCCCATTACCGCTGGCTCCATCCGAACGGGCAACAGGTGGAGAAGATAAAGCGCGTAACCCTTCGTTATGTCTACCCACAGGAGGTAGAAGCCTTGCTCTTCTACAATGGGCTCGAGATCCAGGCGTGTTATGGCAGTTGGCAGCAAGACGCTTTGACAGCGACATCTCGCGAGATGATCTATGTCTGTCAGCATCGAGCCTAGAAGTCATCCCGTGCCTGATGTGTCTCGCTGGCCATGCTTTGTCCCCAACGAGGACATTTGTCACGTCTTCAGGCACCCATGACCATCAATTCACCCGAAATCAGTATTAGAGGGGGTTGCCTTGCGCCGTTTTGAGGCAGTGGGCCGCTACTGGCGGCTGTTGGCCCGTTATCTGCGGCCAGAATGGCCACGGATGGGCCTGCTGGCGGTGATTCTGTGTGCCACCATCTGTGTGCAGGTCGCCGCTCCGCTGGTGGCGAGCCGGTTCATCGATCAGGCCACCTCTGGTGGAGCTATGCGCGAGCTGATCGTCCTGGCGCTCCTGACGATGGGCCTGGCCCTGGCACAGCAGGGCGTGGCTATCGCTGAAACGTATGTGGCTGAAAATATCAGCTGGGCCGCCACGAACGCGCTGCGCGTCGACCTTGTGGCGCACCTGCTACGGCTGGATGCCTCGTTTCACTCGGCGCGCACATCGGGCGAGCTGATTGAGCGGGTGGATGGTGACGTGGCCACGCTGGCCCACTTCTTTTCGCGGTTTGTGGTCTATGTGCTCGGCAATGGTCTCTTGATCGTCGGCGTGCTTGGGCTACTCTATCACGTTGACTGGCGAATCGGCCTGGGATTGAGCGCATTTGTCGCGATCGCTCTATTCGCCATGCTGCGTATCCGCGCCGCTGCCACACCGTCCTGGGCGGCGGAGCGCCAGGCGAGCGCCGATTTCTATGGCTTCCTGAGCGAATATCTGACTGGCCTGGAGGACATCCGATCCAATGGGGCTAGCGCGTTTGTGCTGCGCCGCTGCGCTGAGGTGATGCAGGCGTGGCTGGCAGCGACACGCAAGGCGCAGATGTGGGGCTACGGTCTGGCCGCCACCAGCCAGGGGATGTTCACACTCGGTATGGCAGCCGCTTTTGCGCTGAGTGCCCTATTATTCAAGTCCGGCGAGCTGACCATTGGCACCGTCTATCTGATCTTCCAGTACACTGATATGTTACGCAGACCGACCGAGCAGATTCGCCATGAAGTGCAGGATCTGCAGCAGGCGGACGCCAGCATGGGCCGCATCGAGGCGCTTCTGAGCACGACGCCGCGCCTGACGGATGGTGCTGGAGGCACGCTACCGCCTGGGCCGCTCTCGGTGGAGCTAGACGGCGTCTCATTTGGCTACGCGGAGGATGTCCCGGTTTTGCGCGACATCAGCGTCTCTCTGGCGCCAGGGCGCGTTCTGGGTGTGGTGGGGCGCACCGGCAGCGGCAAGACAACGCTGACACGTTTGCTTCCGCGCTTCTACGACCCCCTGGCCGGAACAGTGCGTCTGGGAGGGATAGACCTGCGAACGGTCAGCCTGGCAGCGGTGCGCGCGCGCATCGGGGTGGTCACTCAGGAGGTACACCTCTTCAACGCCAGCGTGCGTGACAATCTGACCATCTTCGATGATAGCGTGCCGGATGAGCGGATCAGCGCGGTGCTCGATTCCCTGGGCCTCGCGGAGTGGCGCCTGGCGCTGCCGTGTGGGCTGGATACTCTGCTGGGGTCTGGTGGCGTCGGACTCTCCGCTGGTCAGGCACAGGTGCTGGCCTGCGCGCGTATCCTCCTGCGCGACCCCGATGTGGTGATTCTCGACGAAGCGTCTTCGCGCCTCGACCCGGCCACAGAGCGGCTGGTGCATACGGCGCTGGGGCGGCTGCTCGATGGCCGTACTGGCATCATCGTGGCGCACCGGCTCTCCACTATTGCCTACGCCGATGACATCCTCGTGCTGGAGGATGGGCAGGTGCGCGAGCATGGGCCGCGACTCGCCCTCGCCGCCGATCCGACCTCACGCTTCGCCGGACTCTTGCGGGGCGCCGCGGAGGAGGTTTCCCTATGACATCGCTCCCGACCTGGCGTTATCTGGTCAGGATGATCCGCTACAGACCCCGGCTTTACCTGCTCCATGCGGTGTTGTGGGGCACGATCAACGCGTCGTTGCTTCTGGTGGGACTGATCGCCCGCGCCTTCTTCGATACGCTCACCGGCCAGGCACATCTGCCCAGCGGCGCGGCGGGACTGATCGCGCTGATGGTAATCATTGCCGTGGGCGATGTGGCCTTGTTGCTCATCGCTGGCTTTGTCGAAATCACCATGCGCTTCACGATGAGCGGGCTGGTGCGCCGCAACCTGCTGCGGCACATTCTGCGCTGGCCGGGCGCCCACGCGCTCCCCTTCTCCATAGGCGAGACCATCAGCCGCTTCCGCGACGATGCCTATCAGGCTGAAGACGCCGTGGACTGGTCCGACGAAATTACGGGCCAGGGCCTGTTGGCCGTGGCGGCGTTCCTGATTCTTCTCTCTATCAATGTCCGTATGACGCTGGTCGCCATCCTGCCGCTGATCGTCGTGGTGGCGATCGCGCGGCGGGCCAGTACCGCGCTGGAACGTTTCCGCGCTGCTAGCAGCCAGGCCACCAGCGAGGTCACTGGCGCCATCGGTGATATTCTGGCCTCGGTCCAGACGGTGCAGGCAGCTGGCGCCGAAGAACGCGCCGTGGCCCGCCTGCGGGGGCTCAACGAGCAGCGCCGCAAGACGATGTTGGCCGACCGCCTGGTGACGCAGGTTGTGGACGCCATCACGGCCAATACGGTCAATGTGGGCACGGGCCTGGTTATGCTGCTGGCGGCCGGTATCCTGCGCGACGGCAGCATGACGGTGGGTGACTTTGTCCTGTTTATCTCCTATCTGGGCTTCATCGCCGACTTCACCGACGGGCTTGGCCGATTCCTGGCTCATTACCGGCAGACCGGCGTCGCTTTCACGCGTATGCGCGTTCTGCTGGGTGGCGCGCCACCGGACGCGCTCGTGGCGCCTACGCCGTTGCACCTGCGCGGACCCCTGCCTGACGTGCCGGTGCCAGCACGCGGCGCCGCCGACCGCTTGAGTCTTCTGGAGGCGCAGGGGCTGGCCTATCACCACCCAGAGTCGGGGCGCGGCATCGAGGAGGTGGACCTTCGCCTGCCGCGTGGCTCTCTGACGGTAGTGACGGGGCGCGTCGGCGCAGGCAAGACAACGCTCCTGCGGACCCTCCTGGGCCTGCTGCCGCAGGAGGCGGGCGAGATCCGGTGGAATGGTCGTGTCGTGGATGATGCGTCCGCCTTCTTTGTGCCGCCGCGTGTGGCGTATACCGGGCAGGTGCCGCGCCTGTTCAGCGAGACGCTCCGGCAGAACATCCTTCTCGGGCTGCCTGACGACCCCGCCGCTCTGAACGCCGCCGTGCGAGGAGCGGTGCTGGAATACGACGTGGAGGCGCTGGAAGCGGGATTGGAAACGTCCGTGGGAACGCGCGGCGTCAAGCTCTCTGGCGGACAGGTGCAGCGAACGGCGGCAGCACGCATGCTGGTGCGGGAGGCCGAGCTGCTGGTGATCGACGACCTATCGAGCGCGCTGGACGTTGAGACGGAGCATGTGTTGTGGGAGCGGCTGTTCACGGGCGGCGACATGACGTGCCTGGCTGTCTCGCACCGCCGGGCCGCACTCCTCCGCGCCGATCACATCATCGTGTTGAAGGATGGCCACGTCGAAGCCGCGGGCACACTTGATTTCTTGCTGGCTCACTGCGCGGAGATGCAAGCTCTCTGGCACGACAGCGACGATCTGGTTGCCCTGAGCTAGCAACCGGGTTAGAGCGCCGGTCAAGAAATCAACAGGAGGCGCTAGCCGATTCCCTCCACTATGGCTCTTCCCTCGGGATTCGCCGCGCTCCATTCCGTCGCAATCAAGCGACGACCGGTGAACTCTTGCGAAGCGTCTGAGGCAAGAAACACAGCCGGAGCATTCATGATCTCCGGCTGGAGTAATCGCGCCTGTACTTCCGTTGGCGTCTCAGCGGGGACCATACCGGTATTGGTCGCGCCACCCGGCAGCAGAATATTGACACGAATACGCGCCTCGGTCAGCTCCTGTGCCCAGATGGCCGAGGCAGCCTCAAACGCAGCCTTCGACGGGCCATAGGGAGAAAAACCCCGCCGCGTCATCGTTCCATAGCTCACACTGATCCCGATGATACTTCCCCCACTTCCCTGCGCCAACATGCGCTGAACAGCGGCGCGGGTCATGTAGAATGGCCCGTTGACGTTGGTGTCCATGATCATACGCCAGGTCGAAGGCGCCACTTCCCAAAAGCGCGTGGGCTCCGTCAGAAAAGAAGCACTGACATCCTTCATGCCTCGACCGGCGTTATTGACCAGGATATCCAGGTGCCCAAATCGTTGGATGGTCTGGTCCACAACCCGTTCACATGTCTCTGGATCCGTCACGTCGGCCAGTTGCGCCAACACGTGTTCAGACCAGCCCTGCCCCACGAGTTGATCGAGCTCGGCTTGTCCATGTGCAGCCGTGATGGTCACCGATGCCCCTTCTTGCAGGTACGCCTCTGCAATCGCGCGCCCTATCCCTCGCCCGGCCCCGGTCACAATCGCGACTTTTCCATCAAGCTTTCCCATCTCGGCATCTCCTTTCCGGTTGCTCGACTTCACATCACGCCCCCGTGTTCATGCCACTTTCTCGACCGGAAACTGGATCTCGGTGAGCGCGTCGTTCAGATTATCTTCCCGGCGCAGGCGAATCTTGCGCCGTGGTCCAACGATGCTGTAGGCATTGTTCTCCATCCAGATTCCCAGCGCTTGATAGGCCACGAGCGCGAGCGCGGGATGTCCATGATGGAGCGTACTGGCCATTCGGGAAACGGCTGGCAACTCGCACAGTTTCAACCGTCCCTCACTCCCTGCGATCAGCGTATGGGCATCTCTCCAGTCAACAGGTGCGACAATCTCCACGGAACCTGGGGTGCACTCGTCCTCACTCTCAGTGTGCAGGACGAGCAGATGATCGCTGGGTTTGACCGCGTAGCGCTTCAACATGGCCTCGATGGCGCCAATCCAGTGCGCCTGATACGCCAGATCAGTCGTCTCCAGGTGCAGTGAGACTCCTGTGACCGGCTTAACCGCTTTGAGCACAACTTCATAGGTCGGCAGACCACTGCCTTGCTCAAGGGAGCGCAAGCGTGCGTCGATGCGCACAAGTTGCTCCTGCTCAGCCTGGATATGCTGCTGGAGTTGTGCCTGTTTGAGCCGCAGCATCCCTTGTACTGCCTCAGGAGACATGCCTTCGTCCAGAATCTCGGCGATCTGTGTGAGTCCCAGTCCAAGCTCTTTGAATGCCAGAATGCGATGCAGGTGCGGCAACTGATCCATCGCGTAGAACCGATAGCCGGTCTCAGGATCGACATGGATCGGCTTGAGGAGTCCAATCTCGTCATAGTAGCGCAGGGTAGTCATCGAGACCTCGGCGAGTCTGGCAAAATCGCGAATCTTTAACATCGCATCCCATCTCTTCCCGCGCGTTTGCCGATTGGTGAACAACTCCTGTCATATGTATGCAACTTTCAGGTAGGGTGAAAGTCAAGAGGGGCACGCATGGCGCAAAACTTCCATACACTCTTACGCTGAGGTGGGACCTCGTCTGACAGGGAGACATCAGGCCGCCCAGCAGATGCACTCTATCTTTGACGAGAAATGGGGAGCGTGTCTTGTCGGCATTCGCCGTGATGTTCGCTTTAGCTACAGCGAGATATCTTTGGTTGAATCCGCCACGTATCCAACACTTGGACTTGACTGGCGTTCTAGCGGTTGCGCTCGCGGCGGACGAAGACGGCTGTGCCGATAACGAGAAAGAAGACGAACATGGCGACGAGCACCGTGAGATTGAGCGCGGGACTCGCCAGCACCACCCGGCTATACTCCGCCGAGCCGCTATAGAAGAGGCCGCGCGCAAAGTCTACGACATAACGAAGCGGCGAGATGCGCGAGAGAATATCCAGATACCAGGGCAGCATGCGCACCGGATAGAAGATGCCTGCCAGGAAGAACTGGGGAAAGATGAGATAGGGCAAGATCTGATTCGCCACGCGCTGTGAATTGAAGTTGCCGATGAGCATGATACCGAACGCGCCGCCCAGCAGACACGAGACCACCGCTGTCGGAATCAGCCCGAGCAGGCGGGCGGGAGACAGCGAGACATTCGCCACCACCGCGAACAGCACGATGGCCAGTCCCTGCGCCACCGCCACCAGGCTCTCGCCAGCGATCTTGCCGAATACGATGGAGTAGCGTGAGATGGGTGCGATGAAGATTTCCTGGCTGAAGTCGTTCTCACGATCCTCGATCAGCGAGATGATGCCCTGGCTGGTGGACTGGAACAGTGTCATGGCGAAGATACCGGTAAACGTTACGTCGAGCAGGTTGTACCCGACGCCACCGCCAAGGTTCGCCTGCAGACTGCCTCCCAGCACTCCCACAAAGAACAGCGGGAAGATGAGCGTGCCGATCAGCCGGGAAGGATCGCGAAGAAACTTCATGACATCACGGTAGGCAATGGTCAGGATTGCGTGGAAGTCTCTCATGATTGTTTCCTCACGATTTCGAGATAGGCATCTTCGAGCGATGGTGTATGCGTCTGTACGAGGACGAGGGGCGTCTCGATCTGACGCAGCACCTCCTGTACCGCGCCGCCAGCCACCTCGATACGGAAGAGGGGCGTCTCGGTGAAGGGGATGTTTTTGCGGCATAGCTCGGCGCGCAATTGGTCGCGGTCGGCAGCGTCGAGCAACAGATAGTCCTGCACAAGCTGCGCTTTGACCTCGGCGGGCGTGCCGAGCGAGACGATGCGCCCGGTATTGATGACGCAGACGTTATCGACCTGCTCGGCCTCCTCCAGATAGTGCGTTGTCAGAAAGAGCGTGACGCCACCCTCGGCGCGGATGGCGCGCAGGTAATCCCAGAGGTTGCGGCGGCTCTGGGGATCGAGCCCGGCGGTAGGCTCATCGAGAAACAGGATTTTCGGCTGGTGCAGAAGGCTGCGCACAATCTCCAGCTTGCGCTGCATGCCACCGGAGAGCTTCTTGACTGGCTTCCCGAGTACATCGGAGATTCCGAGCAACCCAGCCAGCCGCTCCACCTGCTCGCGATAGGCACGCGGCATACTGGTGAATGACGGGCGGAAGGGATAAAGTCCATATAGAATGGCGTGGAAGCGCACGTTTTCTTCAGCGGTGAGATTGAGATCGAGGCTCGGCTTCTGGAAGATGATGCCGACGTTGCGGCGTACCTCCGCTGCCTGGCGCGCGGCGTCATAACCCGCGATACGCACGCTTCCGGTGGTCGGCGCGAGGGTGGTGGTAAGAATCGAGATCGTCGTGGTTTTGCCCGCGCCGTTCGGCCCCAGCAGCGCGAAGAAAGCGCCGGGCTCGACGCTGAAGGAGATGCCATCTACGGCATTTACCGCCGCCCTCCGGTACCGCTTGACCAACCGGTCTACCTCAATGATCGCCGCCATCTTTCCCCTCCCCCTTAGCCATGCCTTCAAACCTGCCTTATAACATGCCTTCCACAATTCCTGGCGGATAATAGCACGATGGAAATCGTGTCTGCCCCGTCCGTTCGGGGAGGTTGCCTGGGGGCACGCGGACGTTCGCCAGTCGCTCTGTTTTCGTGTCAGAGGCATAGCAACTGCGGGATGCTCCTATGCCACTCGCGGGGGTCTTGCGAGTGGATGGTTGATTCACCAGGCGTTTGTTCATGCGGTCACGCAGGATGCGCCGATCATTGAGCAGTGAGAATAAGGAGGTTCTTGGGATGTCCAGTAGTGGCCAGGGAAATATGAACCAGCAGAGCACCACCAGCGGTACGAGCGCGGGAACACCGATATCCAGCCCCGTGCAGAACCTGCAATTCGACCTGGTGAGCACGCTCTACCATGCGTTGGAGGGTAACGCAACCATCCAGCAGTATATCCAGGACGCCAACCAGATGGGAAATAACGACGCGGTCCAGTTCTTCCAGACGGTGGCGCAGCAGGATCAGGAGCGGGCTCAGAAGGCGCGGGACCTGCTCTTCAAGCTCGGTGGATCTTCGGGCAGTGCTTCCCATTAATTTCATCTGCCCATCCACCGCCCCTTCCCAACGCGGGAAGGGGTATTATTACGCCCCCAGCGCGTAGCGCAGGAACAGGTGATTGCCTGCCTGTTTGATGCTGAGAACCTGCGCGTTGGGCGCATTCGCGGGCGAGAAGGCGACTCCCTCTACCAGCGAGCGCCTGGGTATTTCCAATGTGCGCCCGGCAACTTGCGGCGCAAGGGTCAGGAATAGCTCATCGACGGCGCCCGCCGCCAGAAATGAGGCGAGGATGAGCGGGCCGCCTTCGTTCAGGGCAACGCGCACGCCGTAGTCATCCGCCAGCATGCGCAACATCGCCAGCACGTCCACCTCGCCGTCCGCCGAAGCCGCCACCGCCCGCACCTCGACACCAGGAGGGACAGCCTCGCCACGAAGCCGCTCCTGCCCAACCGCTGTCGTCGCGATCACGACGCGAAGGTTCGGCGTATGGAAGGTGCGCTCGCTGAGCGGAATCCGGCCGCTCGCGCTCATCACGACGCTGATCGGCTCGGTATCGCCTTTGCCTAGCGCGCGACGCATCGTGGTATATGGCCCAGCATGGGGAGGGGAGACGAACGCTGGCGTATGGACGTGACCTGTATCCTCGCGCAAGGAGCCCGCACCGAAGATGACCGCATCAGAGCAGGCACGCAGAATCCCCATCACCATATGATCGGTATCGCTCTTGCCGCCAACGGTGCCCTGGTACGGCTCGCCCGGCAGGGTGTAGGAGATCACGCCGTCGAGCGTCTCGATGAAGTTTACCAACACATACGGACGCTCCCCCGGCTGGCCGTCGGGCATGACCAGCCCGCCGCCATAGGCAGCAGCCAACTCAGGCGGCAAGGATCCAGCGGGGGCAGGGTCGCGCTCGTAGAGCGTGTGTATCGGCTCGATCATTTCTCCCCTCCACATGGTGCTACTCATCATAATCTCGTCGTCCGAACCAGGCGGACGCGGTGAAAGGCGCCTCGCTCGCACTGCTTGTCCTGGGACACGGATTCGCTGCTATCGGCTCATCATTGGCCATTGGTACTTGCAAGGGTATCATACGCGGTCAGGGCGTAGATGGTGGCGGCCTGCGTCAGGTTCTTCACCGGAATATACTCGTCTGGGCCATGCGACACCGTGAGCAGGACAGGGCCATAGGCGTATGCAGGCACACCGCGCTGGGCATACCAACGAATCTCCAGCAGACCTGGGCAGAGCTCAAATCGGGGCGTCTGTCCCGTGATACCAGCGATGTTGTGTGCGAGGGCCTGCCCCAGCGGATTGTGCTCATCCACCCCTGATGATGGGGCCTCCTGGAAGATATCGACCTCCAGATCGATGCCCTCTCCGCGAAGGCGATCAAAGAGGTCCAGTAGACGCTGCTTCTCGGTGGCAAGGTCTTCTTCCGGATTGATGCGCCGATCCACCGTGAAGGTGCAGGTCTCGGGCACGAGATTGAAGTTGCTGCCTCCCTCACAACGCCCACCCATCAACAAGATCGAACTGCGAGCGGCTTCGGGCTCAATGTGAAAGCCGGTACGCCGCGTGGCGACCTCATGCTGGAGCATCGAGAGAGCCTCCGCCACGCGCAGCATCCGCTCGAATGCATTCACCCCCTGGTAGTGCAGTCCGACGTGGGCTGGCTTTCCCCGCACGGTGACGGTCAGCGAGATCGCACCTCGATTCGCGTTCCAAATCACACCATCAGTCGGCTCCGCAGTCAGCATGCCGATACCATCACGCCCCAGTTGCCCCGACTCCTGGAGATAGCGAGAGCCACGAACTCCGCCGGTCTCTTCATCAAGCACGAGCATCAAGGCAATTCGCCCGTTCAGGGGGATGCGATGCTCTTTGAGGGCGCGCATCGCGTAGACCATCGAGGCGATGCCGCCTTTCATGTCGGACGACCCGCGCCCGTAGAGTCTCCCGTCGCGCAGGTACGGCTGGAATTGGCTCTGGTGGACCGCCGGCACCACATCGTAGTGTCCGTGAAAATAGAGAGTGGGCTTCCCATCGCCATAACTGGTGGTGAGGCAGTAGCCTGGCTGTGAGGCGGCCGTATCAGCGCCCGGTGCTACGGGAGAGATGGGAGAGACGGCAGTGGCGGGTGGCACCTCGATCAACCGCGCCTCAAAGCCGAGCTTCGCCAGCTCCTCAGCGATTCGATCCACACAGGCGCGATCCACCACCCCAGGAGGATTCTCCGTCGCGATGGCAACGAGATCGTTGGTAAACGCCAACATGGCATCCTCATCGCCAGCAATCGTGTCGGCAATTGCCTGCGCAGTTGGGCTGATATTCTGCATGTGACCGATCCCCTTAGTCAACGCCAACAAGAGATAATACGTGATAGGGAACATGCCTTCCCAGAGATATGATGCGGTTTCCCATGACTCGTCAGTCTATTGTGCGAGTCGCTCCAGGTGGCTTGGCAGAGCAAAGTTGCGGCAGGCGGTTGTCTCCACCCTCTCCCTCAGGTACTCCCCATTGTCAAGACAACTTCAAGCCACATGATGTTAAAGCCGCACGAGCTGCTGAATACTCTTAATGCTCGCTTGCCATAGAGGTCGGTGTGCTGGCCGCGTTGTCAGCCAGCACACGAAGACGCGGAAGGGCCTGCTCCTCCCACAGCGCCTCGAACACGGCATGGCTCATCTCCTCAGGACGCAGCCGCGGGTCAATCAACTCTCCTTCGGCGAGGCGTCCCTCGCGTGCCGCCAACAGCACATCGTCGACATCAACCTCTGGGATACCCACATCATAGGGAGCGACGAGCGTGTGGTCGGTAAACACTTCGAAGGACCGGCGGGCCACGCCCGCTGCATACTCGGTGTAGATGTCGCTGGTAGCCTCAGGCGCCTTGAATTCGGCAGGGAACGGCGAACGAAAATAACGGATGCTCGCATCACTGACCGGAGCCGAGCGGGTGACCGCGAGCGCATGCAGGCGTGGCTGGGCGAACTGCTCCCACAGTGCTTCGAACTCCTGCAACGAGACCGGCGCGATGCTCGCAAGTGCGGGCGGCTCCGTCGGATGGTCTGGCCCACGAAATGGCATCTCAAAGGGGGCCACCGCGGCGCGGTTGCCCAGGCGGATGACGAACTCACGGACAGGAAAGATCCCGTCATACTCGCCGTACCAGGTTCCCACCTGACCATCGGTCAGCGGCAGGGGGGCACGATAGCAGCGGCTGAATGGGAACGGCTTCTGGCTCCGGTTCACCGTGGCTTGGCTCCTTTCTCTTCTCGGCGTGTGCCGTGATGCACTCACCTGCCTGGTTGCGACCCGTGCACCGAACCCATCCCAACCAATCTGAATGCCCTGGTTCGTTAGAAGTTCATAGCGGCTCTAGCGGCGGGCCAGCTTGGGTCAGGCGCGCTCTTCCTTCAGGTGCCGCTGTAAGAATGCGAGCGTGTCCTGGATGATCTCCCGCGAACGCTGGTTGTCGTCGAGGATGTCGAACGCATGCTGGCCAGTGGGGTGATTCAGCAGGTTCAAGAACAGATTGTGCTTGAGCGCCTCCGTCACGAAGCTATCCAGCCCCTGATTGATCCATGCCTGGTCGAGTCCAGCACGCGCGACGAGAAACGGCGGAACGGTTTCGGGCTGCCGCTGTATCTGCGCGGCAGGCGAATATTCGCTGACTAGGGCAACTGCCTCCGGCGGCTGGTCCCCGGTCAGCAAATGGCGCAGGTCGAGCAACCCGTAGTAGGCGACCAGACAGCGAATGAAGGATGGGCGCTGCTTCAACGCCGCGTACAGGGCGAAGGGCGATCCTCCTGAAAAGCTCGAAAGCGCCAGATGATCCGCATCGATGCCATAGCTGGCTCCCCGCTCCTGCATGAAGGTGAGCATATCGGCGATGTCAGCCGCTACAGCGGGCAGGTTGACATAGGGTTGGGGCGGCTGGTGCATCGAGCGATGGTTGGTCACTATGCCGATCAAGCCGCTCGCGGCTACCAGGCGTCCCCAGCCGGTATACTGGCCGGACTGTTTCAATGGCCCAAGCGTCATTTCTTCCGGGGCATCTCCACCGATGAAGATGACCGCGGGAGTGAGCGCTCCATCCGGCACATCAGGAGGCAGGTACAGGTCAACAGCGAGGCGAACCGAGCCAATCGTTTTGTAGACGATGTCCGTCTTGGCCTGTACTCGATCCATCTCAGGCAGCGAGAAGACAAGCGGGCGGCGCAGCATCTCATCCTCGGCAGGCATAGATACATCCTTTTGTGTGTTGTTATTTTGGGACGCTGCGTTCGCCGCACCCTGAATGCTACGAGTTTCGTCCTGGTTGTGTTAGACTCTCGGGCCACTATCCGCAGCACGAATGCTCCAGCGGACATTCACCAACCAACATCCCAGGCGAAACCAGTATGATGTCTAATTATGCGCCGTCCAGATGTTGCCGGGTCCAGAGTAGCTACCAGATTCGCCCCAGCCGATCTGCGTCGCGCCGTGGGAGTCTATCGCCATCTGGAAGTAGTCCCCATAGGGCAAGCCAAAGCCCGCGCTTGTCAGGTAGCTGTAGCCGGGCACGTAGCCGCTGACGCGCGTCTCGCCGCTCCAGGTCGCGCCACCATCAGTGCTGGACCGAGAGAAGAGATTCCAGGCGCCGGTACGCGAATCCATCCAGCCGATGCGCACATCGCCCGCGCCACCTGTCGTGATCGCGGGGAAGGCGTGTTCTACTCCCGGCTGCGCGAGCGAGACATCCTGCCGGGCGGAATAGGTATGGCCGCCATCCGTCGAGCGGGCAAAATAGATGCGCTCGGGCGCGTAGTCGGTCTGGTCAACGGTTGAGTTCCAGAGCAGGTTGACGCTATCATCGCCGCCCACCGCCAATGTCAACTGTGCCCCCAGGAAGGCAAAGCCGCAATTTGAGCAGGGATACGGCGCTCCGCTCACGCCCGCGAGCGTCAGGCTCCAGGTCGCGCCACCGTCATACGATGCGGCGACATACAGATTGACCGGACCCTTCGCGCCGCCATTCTGCGAGTAGCCCGCGAAGCCGAAGAAGATGTTGCCGTGCGAATCAATGGCCGCGCCGCCGCCGAGCGACCAACCAAGCTGGTTGTTCCCACTGCTGATGAGCGTGGTTGCCCAGGTGGCACCGCCATCATGCGAGACAGCGGCGTAAATCTTCTGGGCAGCGTTGAACGAGACCGCTATCGTCTGCCCGCGCACTGTCAGCTCATCTTTATCGGTTGCCCGTTGCAGATTCTCCACAATCGTCGGGCCCGACCACGTGACGCCAAAATCGGTGGACTTCACGACGGCAATGGACGATTTGTTGTTTTGCAGGAATGACGCCCAGACCGTGCGACCATCCACTGGATCTACCACAATCTGCGAATCGAACTGGCCGCCCTTCGTGGCCTCCGGGTCTATCGGCGTTGGCGCGCTCCACGTCGCGCCGTTGTCGTTCGACACCTGCAGGAGCAGATGCTGGTCGCAGGAGGGGCAGGTCGTCTGGCCGGCCACATCGTAATGCTTGTAGAGCAGGTAGACGTGGCCATAGCGGTCAGCTGCCATCGCTGGCTCCCAATCGTCGCCCGCGGCGAAGCCCATTCGGGCTTGTGTCGTGAACGATGCGGGCCCAGCGCTGGGAGCGGTCGCCGTGACCAGCCGCGGAGCAAGCGCCAGCACACCTACGAGCAGACCAGTGATAGCGAGGAGGGGCAGCGCGACACGCATGAGCATACGCCGGGACATAGCATCAACCTCCCTTGTCTCTGGCAAACCATCTTTCGTTGTTCCCGCTGGCACCCTCCCCGCCTATTTCGGCCAGGGCAAGACCAGCGGGTCATCGTCACGCACGGCCAAATCAATAATTGGCCGGTTAGGATATATGCCAACGCCTGGGCGCAGGTTGAGCACCCAGCCGTCTTTCTCGGTGCGCAGATACCCCCCGTCACCAAGCGGGCGTCCCCAGATGTCGCGCAGTTCGGCCACTGGATCGCCCGCACGTACCACATCCCCCGGCTGCACCAGCTTCGCGGCGATGCCCGTCACCTTCGGGCGCGGGTGTGGCTCGCGGCGCACCGGATAGCCCAGGTCGGGCTGGGGAATCCAGTCGATGGCGATGGGATCGTCGGGCAGCATCTTCGCCCAGACGAGCGCGTTATGGATGCCCGCAATGCCCGCGCGCAGCGCCCTGGGCTCGACATCGCCGCCCATGCCTAGCTCTGGTGTGATGGACGGGATGCCCAGCACGTGAACTGCCGCCCCGCCGGTCGAGCGATGCAGCCGATTCCTGATGTATTTGCGGCTGGGGAACTCGTTGATGACCGGAATTCCGAAGGCGCGTGCCAGGGCATCCACCTCGGCGGCCAGCTTTTCCATCCGGGCGCGTTCGTCCTCGCCCTTGTAGAGCAGGTGGTCGCGCAGGGTAAAGGGTGTGGACTGGATGGACATGGCATGCAGGTCGATGTGATAGTTGGCTGTCTGGCGCATCAACTCGAAATAGACGTTGCTTACCGTCTCATAGGGTGTTGGGGTATCGTCATCCTCGCCCTCAGCCAGCTCGGCATCGGCGTATGGGTTGGCATCAGGGAAGGTGCGGTTGGGGTCCGTTGCCGGGTCATAGTACGGCTCGCGGCGGCCAATCCGCAGGCCCGCCGGGTTGAGCGTCGGCAGCGCGACAACCGTCCCGCGCAGATCGTCCAGGCGATCTGCCAGCGCACGTGTTACGCCGCCCTGCACTGCCAGCAGGCCAACATATTCGTCGCCGTGAATATTGCCCGTGACCCAGAAGCAGGGGCCATCGTGGCGCCCAGCGGCAATCACCACCGGGAGCCGCTCGGGCGTGCCGTCGAAATGTGTCATGACCTCCAGAAAGCCGAAGGTCATCTTGCCGGGTTTGGCGATGCAGGTTCCGATGTTCATGGTTGTGTTGGCGTGTGTTGTGGGGCGAATGGGAGGGACCAGCGCGATCTTTCTCTTGCCTTGTTGGATGACACCAGCGCTCACGATGACCACAACACCCTGATCATGAGGGGGCTCGGATGAGAAAAGACCAGCGCTCCGCCATTCTCCCATGGGGAACGGCTGGCGTCAAGCGGGGGTGGCAGGGGCCGGAGCAGGCGTGGTACACTGCTGCCGCTGTCGCCTGAAGCGGCACATCGCTGTTGCGGTAGTCGAGGGGGAGTAGCTGTGGCCGAGATGGCACCTGTTGGCGTCGTGCGGGCAATCTACCGCTATCCGGTGAAATCAATGCGCGGCGAGTCGCTCAGCGAGTCGACCGTCGAATGGCAGGGACTTCCCGGCGACCGATGCTATGCGTTCGTGCAGAGCGATGACCGCTCGACGTTTCCCTATCTGACAGCACGCGAGGTTCCAGACCTCCTGCGATATACGCCCGCGCTCGCTCATCCCGGCAGACTGTATTACTCTCCCGTACTCGTCAGGACGCCCGAAGGGGTGGAATGCTCCATCGACAGCGAGGAGCTTCACGCAAGCATCGCCCAGCGGTATCCGCGCCCATTCTACCTGCTGCGCCTGGGACGGCGCGCAACACACGACATCGCGCCGCTCTCGCTCATCACGATGAGCTCGATTACTTCGCTGGGAAACAGGCTTGGCATGACCTTCGACCCCCTGCGGTTCCGGCCAACAATCCTGGTTGAGACCCCAGATGGCGAGCCCGCTCCAGAACAGCAGTGGGTAGGCCGGGTACTCGTCTTTGGCGAGGACGAGGAGCATGGGCTGCAGATGCGCGTCTCGGAGCCGGATATTCGCTGCAAGATGATCACGCTCGACCCAGAAACCGCTGTCGCGGCGCCGCGTGTCCTGGAGGAAGTAGTGCGGTCGCGCGACGGGCAGCTTGGCGTCTATGGTCTGCCACAGCGGCTCGGCACACTGCGCGTCGGGCAACGGGTCTATCTGCTGCCGGACTGATACATCCGACGCTCTTCCCGCGTTGAACGATCCACGCTCTCCCTCATCAGCACAGCTACACGAGCGGAAACACACTCTCGGCAAATCCGCGCAATCCATCGAGATCATCCAGGTCAAACCATTGAAGCATCAATTCTTCGACGCCCGCTTCGCCGAATTGCCTGATCTGATCCGCGATCATGTCAGGCGTTCCCACCAGCACATCATTGCGCGCAACCAGGCGCTCCAGAACGGCGGTGAACGGGAGATTCGGGCCAGTCATTCCCCGCACTATTGCGCTAGAGCGCTTCTCGTCGGAACTCAGACGAAGCTCTAGCTCCTCCATCGTGCGCCCAAAGAAGATGGGAATCATCATCGTCCGCCTGATCGTCCCTTCGCGTCCTATCTGGCGCATCCGCTCGTCGAGCAGCGCGGACGTTTCGCGGAACTGGTGCGGTGTGAGATTCAGGGCATTCCAGATGTCAGCGTAGCGCGCAACGAGCGGTAGCGTCCGTTTGGGGCCAGTGCCGCCAATCAGGATGCGCGGACCACCAGGCCGCTTCGGGCGAGGAAGTAGCCGGGCTTCGCGCAGGTGATAAAACCGGCCCTCAAAGGTGACAGGCTCATCACTGCGCAGCAATCGCGTGACGACCTCCAGGCCCTCCGCGAAGCGTGCCATGCGTTCCGGCACATCGCCCAGGTCAAAGCCGAAGAGCGTGTGTTCGCGCGCCTGCCAGCCCGCGCCCAGACTGAGCACCATCCGCCCATCGCTCAGATCATCGAGGGCAGCCGCCTGCCTAGCAAGATGCACTGGATGGCGGAACGAGAGTGGCGCGACAAGGGGACCGAAGTGGATGCGTTCGGTGTGGTCGGCGGCGTAGGCGAGTGAGACGATGGTTTCGAGCGAATCATGATCCGGCGGCCTGCTCCCCGTGAAATGATCCGAGCGAAACAACCCGGCGAATCCGAGGCGGTCAGCCGCTGCTACCAGTTGCTTCCAGAGCGGCCACGTCAACCCCATTTGACCTTCAATCTGGAGAGAAATCGCTACCATAGAGTCTCCTCCATGCTGTTGAGCAAGGATTGGCTGGTCCGCATCGCCCTTCGATGTCTCTGACCATTGATCGCGACTGAGCGTACCCTCGCCTCATGGCTCACGACGCTGACCGTACCGAGACCGAGGCCAATGGTCCGGTCAAGTACCATCCTACCACTCACCCTCAGGAATTGTGAGGTGCGTTACCAACTACCAGCGGTGGAAACCAGATGCCAGGTGGCAGCCCTGTAGCTCCGCTGGTAGCTCGTTCGTTTGATAAGTAAACGCCATTATTTCGCCTGTTGACAGGCATGGCAACTTCCCGGGTTAACGGTTGACATATCCCGGAAGGAGGCTATTTTTGGCTATCGCTACACGAGGCACAACGCCGAGACAGACAACAACAATACACAACCTGCGCCCGTATCTGGAGCACCGCGTACCAGATCTACGAGGCGTGACGCTCCCACTCGAACTGCGGCTCATCCTCATAACGACCGCCGTTGTAGTTGCGCTCGTAGCGGCAGGCGCACAGATCGCTGGTGCGATTGGCCTCCAGGATATGGTCCTGGCTGGCCAGCCAGGGCACACTCCCGCGAGTACGGCTATTACCTGGCATTCAGACGGCGACTGCCATGCCGTCACCGCCACACCACGCATGATGTCAGCGACGGAACTGGCGCACCCCCACACACCAGGCGCGAGGGAGGCGCGTCCCGGCATCTATCGCCCCTGCCAGATCAACGGCCTGAGCATCCCTGATCCGATTGGGGGCGCACCCCGAGCGAGCGGGCAGGTGATTCTGGTCAGCCTCTCACAGCAGTGGCTCTGGGCCTACCAGAACGGAAGGCAGGTCTTCGCGAATCCAGTGGCCACAGGTATGCCCGCGCTGCGCACGCCGCAAGGCACCTTCCACATCCAGTACAAGCTGGAAGATACCTTTCTCTACTCACCCTGGCCCAAATCCTCTCCCTTCTACTCCTCGCCCACATACATTCACGATGCCCTTCATTTCCACACGGGCGGGCTCTACATCAGTGACGCGCCTTCACGGCAGATGTTTGGCCCTGGCGCCCAGAATCCACATACGACACCAAACGGCAAGCCTGAGACTGGCAGCTATGGCAGTGTCATCGTGACGCCCAGCGCCGCCGCATGGCTCTACCACTGGGCGAGCGTTGGCGCAGTGGTCATGATCACCGATTAAGGTGAACGCTGTCCACACGCTCTTGTCTGGGGCGATGGTAATGGCGAGCGCCACGCTCTGCGTACGTGGCACGCAGGGGGAGGATGGTACGGAGCGGCAATCAGTCCGCGTGTTCTGTTCGTCATCTCTACAGCAGCCTGGGCAATCAGCGAAACGTTGACCCGGTCTGCTTGACGGTGGTGTTGGCGGGGAGTAAGAGATGACAGATCCTGCGGTGAAAAGAGCGCCTGAACATCGGACGCGCGGCAGGCGGCTGCGCGTCCTCGTCGTTCTCTCGCTGGCTGCCTGTGTTACGTTAGTTGGCGTGGGTGGCAGCATGTTGGCGGGGATCGTCCCGGACTGGACACATATCGGGCAGCCATCCGCTAGCGCCCACCAGCCGCACAGCCAGGTGACATCCACAGCCACGCCCGCACCGCAGGCATGCCGGTGTCGCAGCGTCACGCAAAACGCGCCCCAGCCGAAGACGGGTATTCCGCAGTACAGTGGGCAGGTGATTCTGGTCAGCCTCTCACAGCAGTGGCTCTGGGCCTATCAGGATGGCAAGCTGGTGCTGGCAAGCCCGGTCACGACGGGCATGCCCCAACTGCCGACACCGCAGGGCGACTACTCCGTCCAGTACAAAGAAACCAACACCACCTTCTACTCCTACTGGGGTCCCGGCTCGCCCTTTTATTACCCGCCGGAGCATATCAACTACGCGATGTACTTCCGCGACACAGGCTACTACATCCATGACGCGCCCTGGCGCCATGCTTTTGGCCCCGGCACCGAATATCCCCACACCGACCCCGACGGCACCCATGAGACGGGAAGCCACGGCTGTGTCAACATGCCGACGCCTGCCGCGGCGACACTCTATGCCTGGACGGGCGTTGGTGCGCGGGTCATCATCACGGCCCAGGGATAACGATCAGCGCGTCTGAGGGTTCACGGAGTGAGCCCCCGCAAGACAAGGTCAAGCAGCAATTCACGCACGCGCTCTGGCGTCCACTGGTGTTTGGCGCGCAAATGCACATACGTCCAGCAGACCGTGTTGAACAGTACCGACGCCATCTCGTGGTGATCTACGGGGCGAATAGACCCATCGCTGATGCCATCGCGCAGCAGGCGCGCAAGCGGCTCGATGAAGTCGGTCCGTGTCAGGATGTGCGCCTCGTGAAAGATGGTATCGGTCGCCACCAGCAGGGGCAGGTGCGCATCGGCGACATCGCAGAGCGCCAGCAGCGCCGCCCTCAAACGCGCGCCCCCAGTTCCTTCACTCGTTAAGGTTGGCCAGAGCCTCGCCCGGTAATCATCTGTGAGACGTACCAGCAGCCCCTCGACGATGTGCTCCAGCGTAACCCCTTGCCGCCACAGGGTTACTCGCGAAACACCCGCCGCCTCCGCCACACGTTCGAGCGTAAGGCGCTGCCACCCGACCTCCTGTAACGCGGTTACCGCGGCGTTCAAGAGCGACTCGTCTATCATGGCTCACCCTGTCCTTTGCGCCGACGCGCCATGTTCCTCCCCTTGCAGAAATGCAACGTGTATGTTACATTTCCGAAACGTTCATGTTTCACCGGGAGGATGGTTCTCATGCGGCGCTCGCATCTCCTGCTCGATACCTCACCCCTGCGCGAGTCCGTTCCATATCGCTATTTCTTCTGGGGCCAACTCGTCTCGCTGCTCGGCACGCAGTTGACCACCGTCGCGCTTCCCCTTCAAGTATATGTGATCACCCACTCATCGCTTGCCGTCGGACTGATCGGACTGGTTCAGTTAGCCCCGGCGCTCATCCTCACGCTAGCTGGGGGCACTCTGGCCGACGCCTTTGATCGCCGGAGCACTCTGATTGTCACGCAGCTGCTCCTGCTGCTGCTGACCGCCGCATTGGCCATAGTAGCCATGATCCCTCACCCCTCGCTCTGGCTCCTCTATGTGCTGGCTGGTCTCCTGGCCGGGGTCGCGGGCGTAGGTGCTCCGGCGCGTGGAGCGATGATTCGCAATCTCGTTCGGGCCGAAATCTTCCCGGCTGCGGCGGCGCTGAACGGGCTGATGGGCCAGATTGGGGCGATGGTTGGGCCCGCACTTGCGGGGTTGCTCGTCACGTATTTCAATCTCTCCTTTGCCTATTGGGTGGATACCGCGACCTATGGTGCTGCTCTCCTCGCCATTCTGCTTCTGCCGGCCCAGCCACCGGAAGGCGGAGGCAGGGCCGCTGGTTGGGTCTCGCTCAAAGAAGGACTCCTCTACCTGCGGGGACGGCCAGTGCTCCAGGGCATCCTGCTGATCGATATGGACGCCATGATCTTTGGCATGCCACGCGCACTGTTCCCGGCATTCGGGCTGACGGTCTTTCACGGGGGCGCTCAGGCCGTTGGGCTTCTTTACGCTGCGCCCGCCGCCGGCGCTCTGCTGGGGGCGGTCGGATCCGGGTGGGTTGGGCGCGTCAAGCGTCCTGGCCGGGCGGTGCTCATGATGGTGGTACTCTGGGGAGTGGCAGCCACGCTCTTTGGCCTGAGTCCCTGGCTTCCGGTGGCATTGCTCATGCTGACCTTCGCCGGGTGGGCCGATATGATCTCAGAAGTCTTGCGCAGCAGCATGCTGCAACTCTCGATTCCTGATGATCTGCGCGGGCGGATTACAGCCGTCTGGTTGGCGCAGGCGAATGGCGCTCCGCGCCTGGGAGATGTGGAATCGGGTCTGGTGGCCGCGGCCACCACTGCGCAAGTCTCGGCGGCAACCGGTGGGATTGCCTGTGTGCTGGGCGCACTCGCCCTGGCCTGGCTATTGCCCGCGTTCGGGCGCTTCCGGTATGAGAGCCTGGAACCGACCACGTGATAAGTGTCCCTTCTGGGCGCTCACCACAGCAGAATCCGTGTTAGGGAGCAGTGTGCTCGGTGTGGTAGAGTCGCAATGTGGAGATCATGTCGAGATCATAGGAGATCGCCTCCCGGCACGAGCAATCGTGATGGCTGGGTGGCGCTCTCAGACTTACCGAAAAGCATGAGGCGCCGGAGAATGACAGCAGCATGAGTGAGATAGACAAAGAGCAGCCATCAACCTCTTCACATACACAGGCCGATATAGAGACAGATGCATCACAGGCGCCCGCGGCAGACACCAACGGCGCGCGGGCGCAACTCATCACTGCGCTCCAGCAGAACTGGCGGCGTGAGGTAGAGGGCGCGCGCACCTATCGTGACCTGGCCGCGCACGAATCCGACCAGAATAAGCGGCGCATCCTCGAACGGCTGGCACAGGCCGAAGAGGGCCACGCGGCCAAATGGGAGCGCAAGCTCGCCGAGTTGGGCGCATCGCCCCCACCGGTCGCCTTCACCTGGCGCGACCGCGTGCGCCAGTGGATCAACCGGGGCATCGGCACCGACGCCGCTCTCCGGCGGATGGAGGCAGCCGAGGACGAAGATATCGCCCGCTATGAAGCGCACGCCCAGGGCGTCACCGACGCCGAGGCCGCGCGGATGTTGCGTGAGGTGCGACGCGAGGAGCAGGCACACGGACGCATCATCCGCGATATGGTCGCGCCCGCGGGGCCAGAGAACTTGCTGGATGTCATGTTGCGGCGCGAGCACTGGCACAAGCGTGGCGGCGGCTGGATCGGCGACGCGATCTATGGCGCGAACGATGGGTTGGGCGCGGTCTTCGGCATCGTCAGCGGTGTGGCGGGCGCGACTGCGGGCAACAATCAGACGGTGTTGGTTGCCGGGCTGGCGGGCATGCTTGCCAGTGCCCTCTCGATGGGCTCAGGCGCTTACCTGGCAACCAAGAGCGAGCGTGAAATCTACCAGGCTGAGATCGACCGCGAACGCCGCGAGATCGAAGAGGACCCAGAGGAGGAGAAGGAGGAGCTGGCGCTTTTCTACCAGCTCAAAGGCTTTAGCGAAGAGGAATCGCAGACACTGGCTGATCGCCTGAGCAAACAGCCGGAACAGTTCCTCAGTGCACTGGCGCACGAAGAGCTGAGCTTGAATGAGGAGTCTTTCCCCAATCCACTGGTCTCGGCGCTTTCGGCGACATTCTCCACCGGGCTCGGCGCTTTCATCCCGATTATTCCGTTCTTCTTTCTCTCCGGCATTGCCGCTGTTATCTGGGCGGCGGCGATCAGTCTGGTGGCGCACTTTGCCGTGGGCGCGGCCAAGACGATCATCACCGGGCGCTCGTGGGTGGTCAGCGGCACCGAAATGACCGTGGTGGGCGCTATCGAGGCGGTCATCACGTATGCGCTTGGCGTGCTCTTCCACGTCAGCAGCGGATAGCATAGATACCCGGATTCCCGGAAAACGACTCAGGCGCCTACCCGGAAGGCAAGCGCCTGAGAGCACGTCGTACAGTTGCGGGATCAGTGTTCGGGAACGAGCACGGCGCGCCCGACGATCTTCCCGGCGTCCAGGTCATGCAGGACATCATTGGCGCTAGACAGAGGGAACGTCGAGCTGGTGATTTCGACCTTGCCCTGATGCGCCAACTCCATCAACTCGGCCAGATCGGTATAGCTGCCCACGAGGTTGCCGACGATCTTGAGCTCGGAGAAGATCATCCTGAGCGTCGTCGGGGCGACGGTGCCGCCATAGCCAATGACCGAGTAGGTGCCGCCCTTATGCAGCATGGCCATGCCTGTCTCAGGTGTGCCTTTCTCGCCCACGAAATCCATCACCACATCGGCGCCGCCGCCCGTGTACTCCATGACGCCTTTCACGCCGCCATCCGTCCCGGTCAGTATCGCGTGGTCGGCGCCAATACTCCTGGCGAAGTCGAGCCGCTCCGGCGTCGTATCCACAGCGACCACTTTCGCCGTCGTCATTGCCTTGAGCAACTGGACCGCGAAGTGGCCAAGGCCGCCTACGCCAACCACGGCAACGATGCTGCCTGGAAACGTCTCTGGAGCGATCTTCTTGACGGCATGATACGCGGTGATACCCGCGTCGGCATAGGGCGCGAGCGGAACCGGGTCGGTGCCGGGCGCCAGCGGCACCACCGCGCGAATGCTGGTCTTCATATACTCGGCGTAGCCGCCCGCGTGCCCATCCAGGCCGGGGAAATACGCATTGATGCAGTGCATATCGTTTCCGGCACGGCAAGCGCGGCAGAGGCCGCAGGAGGGCTGGGGGTGCAGGATGACGGGGTCGCCACGCTTGAGGGTGGTGACACTGCTCCCAACCTCTTCGACCCAGCCAGCGTTCTCGTGGCCGATGGTGTAAGGCAGAGACGGGTTGCCCAGGGTTTCGCGCCAGATGCCTTCCAGAATGTGCAGATCAGTGCGACAGACGCCTGCTCCGCCGATCCGAATGATGACGTCTGTCGGGCTTTCGATTTTAGGCTCAGGGACATCCATCATTTCGACTGGCTCGTTGTAGCCAACTATCTGAACCGCCTTCATCTTTCTTCGGCTCCTCCTTCGGGATTACCCCGCGGTCTCCTCGCAGAGCGCGTCGGAATCCACCTCGACCCCATGAGTGATGCGGTTGAGCGCGGTACACAGCACCGTGTTGAACGCGCCGTTGAGGCGTATCGTGCGGGCGATGCGCAGGTGCTCCATGACACTCTCCGGCGTTAGCGGCTCACCGTCCGCCGTGGTGAAGAGCGGACCGGTTTCCAGCATGCCAAGTCCCGCGGCGCCCCGCTTCTGGCGATAGAGCGCGAAGGTACGCGCAAGGCCAGGCAACTGGCGCCATTCAGCCTGCCCGCCCACGCGCACGAGCAGGGAATCGCCCTCCACACGCGCATCCGTCGCCATCAGGCGGGCCAACTGCTCGGCGGTGTAGTCGAGCCGGAGCAACGCCCGCAGAAGCTGCTCCTGGCGCACGAGAAACGCCTTGCGCAGAAACGTGCGGCGCAGCTCGTCCAGATTGCCGTCGGTCTCGCCCGCGAAGACCTCCGAGAACGTTCGCCCGGCGTTCACCCCTTCCGTGATCTCATCCTCCGCAAAGTGGTCAAGCAGCCGCACGGTCACGGTCTCGACCCCCGGCACGCGCCCAATACGCTCGCGCAAATCGGACGACATCATGAAGGCGAAATTCGATGCGCACCAATAGGTCGGGAGGCGGAAATGCACCACTACCTCAGCGTCCTGAATCCGCACGCTCTCGATAAAGCCGAGCGCATCGAGCGGGCGGTCCAGCTCTGGATCCATGACCTGACCGATTTGTGCCCAGACATCGCGTTCGTCGATCACCGCGCGCTCCTTTCGGCTCCCACACGACCCCCGGCCCCCGGTGGTTCATCGCGACCCAGAGATCGGGCGCCAGGGTATGGTATCCGGCGGATGGGTGAGGTTATGCTGGGACATGCGCCGTACGTCGCTGGGCAAAGGTATCGCCCTTGATCTTGTCGGTATGCGACGGCACATCGAGGTTGTAGAGCCTGGCCGCGTTCAGACCGAGGATCTTCTCTTTGATCTCGGGCGTGAGATCAACGTTAAATTCCGCCTTCAGATCCTCCGGCATCTCGAAGGCCATGAACTTGTCGACGATCCACTTCGGCTCCCAGATGGCGTAGTCGCTGCCGTACAGCAGGCGGTCTGGGCCGAGCCAGAAGAGCATGTGGGCCATCAACTCGGCGAAGTAGCGCGGGCGCAGGTTGATGAGCGCCATCACGACCGCCAGGCCCGCGTAGATGTTCGTATCCTGCGCGGCAATGAAGCAGAAATCCTCGATGCGGGGGATGCCAGCGTGCTCGACGATGAAGCGCAGATCGGTAAACAGGGAGGCTGGCTCGTCAACGTCACCGACATCGAAGGCATCTTTGTTGAGCGGGTAGATCGTCGGCCCTTTGTGGATGTGGAGGTTGACAATCCCCAGCTTCTGGCACTCTTCGAGGAAGCGATACGCCTCGGGGCTGGTGAGCTTCCACCCATGCGAAGAGCCCTTCCACTCGGCAGTGTAGAGCTTGACGCCAGTGATGTTATACTCGCCTTTCAGGCGGCGCAGATACTCCAGCCCTTTGTCGCCGTCGCGGGGATCCCACGAGCCGTTGAGAATGAAGCGGTCTGGGTACTTCTGCTTGATGACGCTGTTCTGCTCGGTCGTGTTGAAGCCGGTCTTGTAGAAATCGTTCAGGTAGGTTGGCTGCAAGATGGCGATGTCGTCATAGCCATTGACGAAGAGGTCCTCCGCCATACGCTCTTCGCCGTACTTCTCGAACACGTCTAGCGGCCAGATGGCGTCTGTTGGTCCCATCTTGTGGTAGGCGTAGAAACACTCGATGAATCCCTTGCCATACTTATTGGCCTGATTCTCGGGGCTGCCATCCCAGAGATGTGTGTGCCCGTCTACAACGAAGATGTCTTTCCCGTCTTTCGTCCTGTACATCTCGTGAACCCTCCGTCCGCGACGCCAGAACGCCAGCATCGCCTGACGCGGCGGCTACTGGCCTGGTGATGGCGATGACTCGACGCGCAAGAAGCGACTCGCAAGGGCCAGAGGAAGGACGTCTTGCTCACGTCTGTCTGGCGTCTTGCTGGCGCGTTCCCGACACGAGCGCGCACCCTCCTGGCACGCGCGACGACCTACGTGGAGGTAGCTCTTCAGATCAAGGTGAGGGAGAGAGACGACCTACGCGAAACGTCCTTACAGTGCTTGTAGTAGCATCCCAGGCAGACACTGAATCAGACAGAGAGCCACGATCCAAGCGGCTCGCAAGGCGGGTTGGCTGAAGCGTCTCGCCACAACCTATGTGGGGAAAACAAGTCATACAGGCCAGACGGGCCGTACATCTCATGTCACTCACGTAACCACTATGCCTGGTTGTGTATCATGAGTATGCACAGCCAACGCTGCATGTGCGAGACAGTGTAGCACGAGCCAGCACGCCGCCGCAAGGCGAGGCAGGTGCGACCGCAGAGCAGCACGGGCCGCTTCGCGCATCCCGGAATGGCACGCAATATGCTTCCTTTCGGGAGTGTACAGGAGTCCGGCAGTGAATGGGAGGCGCTATTGAGGGACGGTGTGAGGACGCCACGCAAGCGACGGTTGACGCCCGAGTTGGTCATCGGCATGTTGCTCCTGACTGGCGGCGGCTGGTGGATTGGCGTCGCGGCGTCGCTGACATCTCACTGGCCCGCCGCACAGGCTGGAAGCGGCGCCGTCACAGAGGCCGAATTCGCCACGCGCATCATCACCCAAACCAACAGGTATCGCATACAGCACGGGTGCTCCGCGCTCACGGCCAACGCCGTTCTCACGCGCACGGCGCAGGCGCACAGTGCCGACATGGCGGCGCACGACTTTGTGGGCCATAATAGCTCCAGCGGTACGACCCTCGGCGCCCGCGTCAAAGCGGCAGGCTACACCTATTCGCTCGTCGCTGAGAACATCGCCTGGGGACAGGAAACGCCGGAACAAGCCGTGGATATGTGGTTCAATGAATCACCGCCCAACGATGCGCACCGGAAGAACATCCTGAATTGCGCGCTGCATGATATCGGCGTCGGCTATGTCTACCTCGCCAATGATCCGGGCAAAGTGACAGCGCATACCTACTGGACAGAGGACTTTGGCACGCGTACCGCGCCGTAGCGAGCCGCCGCCGTCACATCCAGGGAGATACCAATGACCGCCGAAGAAACCTTCACTCCGCCGGAGAACGTCCGTGCCCGACTGAGCGCGGTACTTGCACGGCGCCCGCGTGGCCTGTTCTCCGATGTGGACGGCACGCTCAGCGCCATCGCGCCGACACCCGACGCGGCGACACTTCTGCCAGGGACGGCTGATCTGCTCACGCAAGCCCGGGCGGTGTTCGATCTCGTCGCCGTTGTCTCCGGCAGAGCCGTTGCCGACGTCCAGCGCATGGTGGGCTTGCCCGGCATCGTCTATATCGGCAACCATGGCTTCGAGTATCTGAGCGAAGACGACGCGACGATACACATACGCCCCGAGGCAGAGCCCTGGATACGTACGATCAATCATGTGCTGGCTACTGTTCAGGGGACGCTGCTAGAGCGCTACCCACGGCTGAAGATCGAGCGTAAGGGCGTGACGGCGAGTGTGCATGTGCGCGCGCTAGAGCATCCAGAGCAGGCGGAGGAAGCGGTGTATCATGCCCTCGTCGAGGCTGCCGGACCTGAGGGGCTGCATGTGACGCGGGGCAAACGGGTTGTGGAGTTGCGGCCACCACTCGAGATGGACAAGGGCGTCGCCATCGAGAGCTTCATCCGGGCGCGCGGGCTGCGCGGCGCGCTCTATCTTGGCGACGATCAGACGGATATCGACGCCTTCCACATGCTGCGGCGGCTCACGAAAGAGGGTGTCTGCCAGGGCATCGGGGTGGCCGTGCTCCACGACGAAGCGCCCGCAGGGCTTGCCGCCGAGGCTGATATGACGCTCGCCAGCGCCGAAGCCGTGCCAGGCTTCCTCCGGTGGCTGGTGGCCAATACGCCAACATCTGAACTGCCCAACCTCCCCGCCTGATGTATTCACCACTGCGGACGAATCGCGCCCTGGCACTTGTGCGCTCCACCAGGATCATGTACCATAAGCTATAGCAACCATACAACTGAACGAGCGATATGGTTGGGCGTGATCCGGTACCTGAACCGTGCTTGCATGAGCGGGCGCTCAGAGCGCTCAGAGGGAAGGTGGCTGCATCATGAGAGGTCTGTACGACGAGTTCAAGGCGTTCATTCTGCGCGGGAATGTGGTTGACCTTGCCGTTGCCGTCGTGATTGGGATCGCGTTTGGCGCGGTAGTCACAAGCCTGGTCAATGATGTGATCATGCCACTCATTGGCGCGTTTGGAGGCAAACCCTCATTTAACCAATACTACTGGGTGCTCAATGGCAGTCATATTAACATTGGCACCTTCATCACGGCGCTCGTGGCATTCCTGATCCTTGCGGCAGTTATCTTCTTCTTCGTCGTCAAGCCAATCAACTGGCTCATGGCGCGCCGCAAGACCGAACTGCCTACCGACCCAACTACTCGTGAATGCCCATACTGTTTCAGCAATATCCCGGCTCGGGCGACACGCTGTGCCTTCTGCACCGCTGAGATTTCTCCCGTCATGACTCCCGCTTCCTAGCCAGCCACGTGAGACGCGATGGACGGATGCCGCAGGCGGCCACCCGCCCGTTTCTGCGTCTCTGTTGTGCATGCTTGCCATGCTTGTGGCGGCACGAAAGTACCCCAACACTCCACATGAGGAGTGGAGTGCGCTACAGTACTGCTGGGCGCCAGGGATGCCGACGTCAGGGGAATGCAGCATATGCAGCGGGCTGGGTGGTGGGGCATGTCGGCATTGCTGGTGGTCCCTACCGCGTTCCTTGACCGCGTTCCTTGCCAGATGGTGGGATGCGGCTCCTCTAGAACAGCGCCCATGATGCCGCCACATCCCGCCGAGCCATATGGGCTTGCGCTCAGTTCAGGCCCGGCCCCGACGGTCACTGGCTACCACTGGCTACCCACGCGGCGCGGATGTCGCTCTTCGTCCTCGCGCGCCTACCCGCCCTTGGTGTGATGATGCTTGCCGAATTGGTCAATGCGAGGCTGGTCCCAGGTTGGCTGATGATAGTGAGGCTGACGAGAAGTCGCGTGAACGGGCGTGAGCGTGGACTGAACTGAAGCGGGCTGGGCCACGCGTTCCGATTCCCTTGGCGCGCCGCTCGCGAAGAGCAGACCGTTGCCGAGTATCACCAGCAAGAGCACGCTCAACGCGAGAACAGCTAGCGCGCCACCACCCCGGGCCATCCTCATCGCATGCCGCCGCCAATCCGCCAGCATGAAACTCATGGCATCAGATTGCGCAGCCACTGGCATCTGTAGCGGCCATTGCGGCTGAAGCGGCTGCGTCATCTCGTTCGACCAGTGCGGTTCCTGTGGGTCATCGGTTGTCCGTGGAATCGTCTCGTCATACCACGGCCAGACAGTCTCAGTCTCCGCTTGTGGCTCGTCCAGAACCGTATTGTGCCTGCACTCCTGATCCATGCGCAACGCTCCTTCTCTATTCATCTATGTTCACTGTGTTTATCTATTCACACTCATCCTAGTTCCAAGACGAGTGTGAATAGCGCCTGGTCCCATCCCGATTCATACATACCCCCTCTGTTTCGTCGTTATGCCTCGCCACGATGACGACTGTAGATAACAAGGGATATGCAGGCAAGAGACCTCGCCTGATAGCTACGGCGACGCTGTTGGCGTCGGTTTCGGCTGAGGGGTTGGGCTGGGCGCTCTGGTGGGCTGTGGTGTGGCTGTGGACGCGGTGGTAGCCGCGGGCTGGATTGGGGCGACTGGCGGCTCGGTCGGGCTGGGCAGAGCTGTGGCGGCAGGAACGCCCGTGCCGGTGGGCGTGGGCGTATGCGGCGTAGACTGCACGGGAATCGGCCACGGTTGCGAGGAATCGGACGAGGCGGACGAGCCGTTATGCAGCCAGCCGTTTCCGATGGCCAGAAGCAGCACAAGGCCGAGCGCCGCGAGCGTGAACATGACGCCGCAGCCCATACCTACCCCCATCGCGCGCGAT
>DASUWS010000067.1:0-3788 GCA_036378295.1 Ktedonobacterales bacterium | reverse complement strand
GATCAGCGGGGGAGCTGCCGTGGTGGCCGTTGCCACTTGTTCGTTGCCTGTGTTCGAGGGAGGTGGAGTGTCCATAAGGAATCACCTCACATCACCAAAGCGGTCACACAGTATCGCACGGCGCACAGCCCTGGTCGAGATCGCCGAGGACCACCGTAGCTGGTGCAGGCAGACGTCCCTTGCGTGGCTATGCTGGCTTGGCACGATACGGCGACAGGTTCTTTGTACGAATTCAACATGTTCAACTTGGGTTCCGCCAATGCCTCAGTGTCTCTCTGCGCTCATGGTCGCGCCTGCGGCGGCTTTAGATCCGGCTGGGTCTACCCAGCAACAACGGCCCTATATGACTGCTACTACTACTGTGCCCACCAGTACCGCCAGCTAGCGTCAGCATCGAGAGGATGACTCCTCGTGCTACAACATGCAACAACATGCAACAACGTTCAACAACGTGCAGGAATCAGAGGCGCCCGGAGCGGTTCCAAGGCGCCTGTACGTATGCCAATACGACAAGATCTGCACAAGCGACGCGCATCCAATTCGTCGCGCTTACGTTGCATTGGCTCACGTCTCCGGCTCTCGCGACCTATTGCATCCCGACAGGATGCTGCGTTTGCTGCGTTGGCGTGGAGGTCAGACGCTCCCGCATCTGCTCATACGTCGCCTCATCGATCTCCCTGCGAGCGTAGCGCTGACGCAAGATCTCCTCAGCAGAGGGCCCCATTGATGGTCCACCGAGCGGGTGGTCCGCTCGCGTGCGCGTCTGATGGCTGACCCAGCGCACCAGCGCCCAGACCGCGATCGCCACCAGCGCCAATCAGAACAGGCTGCTGAGGACCATCCACCAGCCCATGCCTGGATAATTGCCCCACATCATAGAGATCAACTCCTTTGCTCTCGGCCCCGGCTCACCCGTGCCAGGTTGCCCTTATCGCCCATGTTGCCCTTAGGCTCCTCCAGTAGGAGCTCAGCCTGGCACACCTCATTCTCGTTCGTCGAGTCAGCTCGCGCTGATTGGTCAGTGAGCCGTCTTCCCGCCCGAGCCGCTCGCCTCGATGTGTGCTTTGAGCGCCGCGTTGCTCATCTCCCCGGCGTGGTGGAGATACTCGGCCAGAAATGCCTCGCCCAACTCGCCGATGAACCCCCCGTGGATGGTGTACTCCTCGACGCAGGTCATGCGCGTCGAGTCGCTATTGAGCCGCTCGAACGTTGTCGTGCGGGTTTCGTCTTCCGGCTCCGCATGCAACCGCACCACCAGGCGCTCGTTCGGCACGAACTCCGTGCACTCCCCCGTCGCGACAAAGCGCTCGCCGACAATCTTGTCCACGAACTGGAAGCTGTACCCCTGATTCGGCAAGCGCCGCACCTTGGAGACCCGCTCTACCCCGCGAAAGTATTCTGGCAGGTGCGTAGGGTCAGCAGTATAGGCGAAGACTGCCTCGACCGGTGCGTCGATCACAAAGCTCTTCTCGAATGTCAACATGGCTATCTTGCCTCGCTTCTTCTCGTGCTTTCGTCTCGCCATGCTCACTTCATGTGGCCCTGCCCGCGCTGACCCACGGGCGGGCGACCCGCCTCCTGCCCACTACGGGGGCGGACGCGGGTGGAGAGGCGGGATCCAGTCAGGACTGTTCCCGTCGCTCCTTTGGCACATCGGCGGCCGGGACATTTCCGACCCCGGCTGCTCCAGTCCTCCTGGCTGAAGTCCAGGCGCACGCGCGTGATCGTGGCCGTGGAGCAACCGCCCTGCGGCCGCGTCCCGGAGGCGCTCGGGCACGGTCTCGAGGTGTAGGTCGCGGCGCACTTGCTTGCCGAATGCTTCGATGCGGCGCTCGGCCTCGTAGCGGCGCGGGTAGAAGGCCCGCGTCAGGGCGCGGTCCAGCTGCCGGTACACCGGTCTTGCTAGCGCGCCGGCAGCGAACGCCGCCAGCACCTTCGCCGTGAGGTTTGACTCTCCAGTGAGCGCCAACACCACCCGCTCCGCTCCGCCCACGCCGCCCTCATAGATGAGGGCCAATACGGCCGCCAGCGCGGAGTAGCCCAGCGTCAGCCTGATGACCTGGTCGACGTCGAAGAGGTGGTAGCGCAGCATGGCGATGCCAATAGTGAGCGGAATCAGCAGCACGCTCGCGTACATGAGCGTGTCGCCCGCAAGGATTCCGAGCAGTGCGCCAACTGAGATCAGCAGCGGGGGCTGGAGGGCGCGCAGGAACATGCCGCCGAAGTGGCCCACTGCCGCCGCGGTGATGCCAAGGACTACCCACTTGGTTTGCACCTGTTGGACCGGGGTGGAGACGTGCTGGTAGCGATAGACCTGCGCGAAGACGAAGGTACCCAGGAAGAGCGCCCACACGCCGAGAGAGGCAGGCGCGGGCCAGCTTTCGAAGCTGAGCGATGAATCCGGAGCGACGTAGGTCGGCAGCATCCACAGCGCCCACGCCGTCGCTGCCGCTGCCGTCCAGCGCGGCACAAAGCGCCCGTCGGGGAAGACGCACAGGAAGAATCCGAACGCAGCCACACCGAGGAAGTCCAAGAGGTCGACCGGCCAGCGCCAGGCGGGCAGGGACGCGAGCGGCAGCCGCAGTTGCAGCGGCCACATGTCGCCGATGAAGGCGCCCACTCCGAAGACCAGGAGTGTGAGAGAGATGTAGAGCGCCAGCGGGTCGCGCGAGCGGCGCAAGAAGATGACCACACCGATCGCAGCGAAGCTGAGGGCGAAGGTGACGTTCAGCGCGAGCGTGTAGCCGGCGAGGAAGTCGATGGGGAGGTGGAGTGTGGCGAACGCCTGCCGGACAGCCAGCGGCACCTGGCCGTTTAGCAGGCACACGCCGGGCGGGCACGCGCTCTGCAGGTGACGCAACACGGACCAGACGCTGGCGGCGTACGCTGCCATGGCGAATACGGCGACGCCGAGCCAGGTGACCCGCGCCGCGGCAAGCAGATGCCCATGCAGGAGCGCATGGTGGCGCTCGGGCACATTCCTACAAAGGGCGTCAGCACCGGGGTCTGCGGACGTGGACATCCGCGGAGACATGTTGGTGGTCGTGATGGTCATCGTAGACCCCTCCTTCCAGGGTGAGGAGCGGCCCCTGCGCGTGGCGCGAGTGCGGCACTCCTTGCCGCAGGCGCCTCGATGACTTCGCTGCCGCTGCCTGGCGTGGATCTGAACCAGCGCCTGCCTGAACGTGCAGCTGCGTCGGAACTAAAGTCGTGGGATGGCAGCGCGCCGTCCGCTGAGAAAGCATGCCATGCACTATCTGTATCTGCTGCAGCAGTTGGTCTATGCGAAGACGTCTGTCAGGTTGCTATGCAATACACTCGCGGGCACCGGGCACGATGGGAGCAAGACGGTTAAACCACGGTGTCTCCCCTCATCGTACTCGTCACTACTGGTCATCACGACTGGCAGACTCTTCACTCCATGGGGCGACTAGATCTTGAGGAGCGTGTAGCACACAAGCCACACGCAGCAGTCACAACATGCGAGATTCCCATCACATATCCGTCACGATTTCATGCCTGCAAAGTAAGAAACTGTACGGGAAGGCATGAAAACTTGGATTCATGCCAAGCGGTGCAGTAGCAAGCGCATGCTGGTGAGATACATGAGCGTCTCACTGCTCGTGGGGAGCCGCTCATTGGAGCACCACACACCCGACCAGAAGACAACGGCGTGCCCTATACCGATAAGTTGCTGGTCGCATTGCGCCATCCTGAACCAGAGACGCGGGAGTGCGCCGCAACGCTCCTCGGCGCTATCGGAGAACCAGGCGACTCACGGATCA
Source organism: Ktedonobacterales bacterium (assembly GCA_036378295.1). Lineage (GTDB taxonomy): Bacteria > Chloroflexota > Ktedonobacteria > Ktedonobacterales > JADMIN01 > DAHUXT01. The sequence continues at coordinate 3 of DASUWS010000067.1, read as the reverse complement.
TTC
>DASUWS010000066.1:0-8984 GCA_036378295.1 Ktedonobacterales bacterium | reverse complement strand
CAGACCGCAACCAGGCCGCGCGCATAGTCCAGGATCGCCGCTGGCACCGCGAGGCGCCGCTGCGCGGCCACCTCGATCAACTCCGTGAGCAGCGACGCCATGGGGAGATCTTCATCGGTAAAGAGACGTACATAGCCCTCTGGCTGCGCCCGTTCCAGCCCCTCCAGGAGCGTTCGCACGGCGCCTCGTGTGTCGCGGCGCGCGTAGAGCGCCAGCGCCCGGAGGACGAGGATCTCCAGCACGCTGCGGCCCCGCCCATGAACCTCGGCTTCTCGCTGCAACCGCTCCAGCAGCAGCTCCACCTCACGCAGATACAAGCTATTTGGCTCGCTCCGCGCCTGAGCGACGCGCACGCGCGCAAGGGTGAGATACGCCGACTCGCGCCGGTAGGGCAGCGCGGTCGCCTCGTCCGACACGAGGCGGCTGGCCTCGACCCATTGCACGGCTGCCGCAAGATCGCCAAACGCGAGATGGACTTGCGCTCGCAGTGCCGCGCCGCGTTCGATAAGCTCGGCCACGAACTCGCGCGAGCGGGCCACTTGCTCGAACGTGCCCAGCGTGGCGAGCGCGGCGGCGAACTCTCCGCGTGCACACTGCAGCCGTGCCAGGCCCAGATAGCCCTGCGCGAGGACGTCCGCCGGGATCACGATGCGGGCGTCGAGGCCCTGCACCGACAACGTCAAGTGCTGCTCCGCGGCCTCCAGGTCGTTCCATTCCCGCAGCAGTTCTCCCATCGCCGCGTGGTAGGCATGACTGCCGGGCAGATGCTCAAGGCGGAGCGGGGGCGGGACCCGAGGCACTTGCTCCAGCACGGCGGCAGCCTGGCGCAGCCGACCTTGCATGAGGTAGACATGTGCGAGATTGGTGATGCCAGATGGCGCCAGGACGGCCACGTTGCCAGTTTCCTGCACCGCCGCCAGCGCCGCCTGAGCTTGTCGCTCTGCCGTCGGAGTCGCCTCGCCGCTCAATTGATAGGAGTAGGCCGCCAGGGACAAGGCACCGGCACGCCACACCGTTTCCGAGGTCGGCACCAGATCCACTCCTGTCTGAACGAGCGGTTGGGCCTGCGCAAGATCCCCAGAAAAGAGCGGGATGGTTGCCTGCGCCACGGCGACATAGCCTTGCAGGGCGCGCAACTCATCGGTGACTGCGGATGATGCGAATGGTGGCAGCGTGCCATCGTCGCTACGGACAGGTGCTGACGCATTCGACGCGAGAGCAGCTTCGGCATCGTGAAGGTGAGCCGGGACGGCATCCATCTGCCCGGCATACATCAATAGGACGGCATACATTGTGCTCAGCAGCGGCCGGGTCCGTATCAGCGACTCAGGCAGCGCGCGCATCCAGCCCAACCCAGTCTCGAACCGCCCCGCGCGGAGCACGGCCATCCCTCCCAAGCGATGTTCGATGAGACTAGCCGCCCGCTCGAAGTCGGCCGCGGCGAGTGCATAGTCCACCGCCTCCTCAAGGAGACCCTCCTCCTCGCACCAGACGCTCGCTCGCTGGAGGAGCACGGCGGACAGACCCGGGTCTACCTGGCGCAACTGGCTGCGCAGTACCTCAGCGAAGAGGTGATGGTAGCGGTACCAGCGGCGCTCGTCGTCGAGTGGGATCAGAAACAGGTTGGCCCGCTCCAGCCGCTCCAGCAGCGCCTGCGCCGCAGATCGGGACAGTGCCATGTGCCCATGTTGGCCGAAGGATGTGGGACGTTCATCTCGTGACCCCATGGTTTCCGAGCCGCCAGCGCCGCTCTCCATGAGCAAACGCGCGCACAGCGGGGCACAGAAACGCTCGACCACGGCGGTGCGCAGCAGAAAGGTCTGGACTTCCGATGACTGCCGCGCCAGCACCTCCTCGACCAGATAATCCACAATGTAGCGGTTGCTGCTCGCGAACGCGGCAATGAAGGCTTCAGCCTGCTCACTCGTTCGCCCTTGCAGCGAGAGCGCGGCGAGCTGCAAGCCCACGACCCAGCCTTCACTGCGCGCTTCTAGCGCCTCGACAACCTCCGTCGCCAGCGGCATCCCCAACGCAGCGCTAAGGAAATGTGCGGTTTCTTCGCGCGTGAAGCGCAGATCGGCGGCGCGTAGCTCTGTTACTGCCCCGTGCGCTCGACGCCGCGCGAGAGGGAGTGGCGGGTCTTCGCGGGTCACGACCACGAGATGGAATCGCGGGGGTTGGTGGTCGAGCAAGAAGGCGACCGACGCATGGATGGACTCAGCCTCGATGGCGTGGTAGTCGTCCAGCACGAGGACTACGTCCGATGGCAGCATGGCCAAGCCATTGAGCAGGAGCGTGAGGATCAACTCAACGGGTGGAGGCTGAGGCGAACGCAGCCCCGCCAACGCCTCATCGGCTACGCCAGCGCATGTCGTGTCGAGCGCGGTCAGGATATAGGTCCAGAAGCGGACCGGGTCGTTGTCGGCCGCGTCGAGCGAGACCCAGGCGACCTGGCGGATACATTCACCGTCGTTGTGGATCCTCTCCGCCTGTGCGCACCATGCGCTCAAGAGAGAGGTCTTGCCCCAGCCCGCAGGCGCGACGATCACTGTTAGCGGCCCGCGCAGCCCGACTTCAAGTTGGCTGAGCAGGCGCGGGCGCGGCACCAGATTCGGGCGGATCGGCGGGATGAAGAGCTTGGTCGCGAGGAGTGGCATGGCGGGCGGAGAACCGCTGCTCTGGGCACCAGCTTCGTGGGGAGCGCCCGCTTCCATCCGCCTCCTGGGCGGCCGACGTTGGCTCCGAGCGCCGGGGAACGCCGTTGCGGCGCCCGCGTTGGGCGTGTCGCGAGCAGGAGCCGCCGCGCGGGCAGTGCGGGGCGTAGCGGCGATGGGAGCAGCGGTAGCCGTCTCGACGCAGGTCAGCGCCTCAGCAGCCTGCTGCAAGCGCTCTAGGGTGACATCGGCGGCCATGCCCAGGGCGATTTCGCGCCGCTCTTTCCCAGACCCTTGCGTCGCATACCAGTGCCAGGTCTCGCGTCGCCTTCGCCGTCGGGCAGTGAAGCACAGGGACCCGGATTCGAACCGGAAGGACGTGGAGTCGTCGCGGGCCAGCCACTCCTGCCAGGCGGGGCTATCCACTGCGATCGATACGGCTTCCGCACCATCAGTGACGAGCGTGAGCGTGCCGCTGTGCACGGCGGGCATGCTTCGGGCCATAGCGCCTCACCCACCCTTCTCGCTTGGCAGCGGTGTGCCTGGCGTGTCGAAGTCGGAGAGCCTGATACCCTGGGTATACCTCAGTTTCGATGCCTTCGCAAGGGCTCAGATGCCTCTGGCCATGCGCGACAGCCCCTCTGCTCGGGATAGCTCATGCGGGGCGGGTGTGGCGCGGCGAAGGCATCGGGCAGGCGCTGCTGGGGCGATTGGAAGCAGTCAGCCGAAAGTCCGCGCATGCAGCCCGCGCCCGCTCGACGAAGAGGGTGATCGCTGCATATTCGGTGAGTCGCTCTGGTGAGGGGAGGCGATCCAGATCAGGTGCCACGGCCAGCGGGGAGAGCGCGTACTCATGCTCGCCGCGCAGATGCAGGGGCGCCCGGCTCGTGACAAGCAGCTTAGTGAGGCGCACCTGTTCCAGGTGCGCAGCTATAACGAACGCCTAACTAACGCTCTGCCAGCAACGAAGCGATAGGGCGGGCGGGATGTGTCTTGCGCGACGGGTAGCACATTGGATGGTGCAATGGACAAGCTGGCAGCGAGCCAACGTGCGCTGCACTCACAGCCTCCTGCCGTATATACAGCGTCCCCACATCAGGTCGAGATACGTAGGAAGATCAACCCTCGGCTTCTCCTTTGGTTCACTGCCATCAACCGGCTCCACAGGCTACACTCCCCTCGTTCGCACGTGGACAGTCGGCAGAGGTCTGCTCGGCAAGTGCAGATAGTGGTCAACGGGGTTGGCGTAGATCGCCGATCGTGGCCGGCGCCACCTGTCGCGGTTAGGAGACTCCGTATGAACGCTCAGCGTGCTGTAGCCCCAAAGACCCGTGTGCGTCGTGTGCGCACGATTGTGCTCAGGGTCGCGCTCGCACTGCTTATAGGTGTCTTGCTGCTCGGATTGACGCTTACGATTGGTGTTGCCACCGGGGCGCTGGGGGTCCACTTTCCGGCGTTGACCGGAAGATTCGCCGTAGGGCGCGTCAATGTCGATTTGGTGGACACATCCCGCACGGAAATCTTCGGCAATGACTCTCGCGCACACCGTGCCATCGTCGTGACGATCTACTATCCTGCCACGCCGCCAGCAAACGCGTCGCCCGCTCCCTACGTCGAGGGCAAGATGGCGGACGCTCTGGCCGGTAGGTTGCACCTGCCTGGAATGGCCGTCGCGTTGATACACTCGCATGCCTATAACCACCCACCGGTCGCCGCAGGCACCTTCCCGGTGGTAGAGTTCCTGCCCGGCATCGGGACACCACCATCGGAGTACACGAGCCTGGTCGAGGATCTGGCCAGTCGCGGCTACGTGGTCGCGATGATCTATCCCACCTACAGTGTGCCCGTCACGGTCTTCTCTAACGGGCGGGTTGCGTCCCTGAGCGACGCGGGCTTTCGCTCGGAGAACGAGCCGCCGGGCACCAGCGCGGCGCAGACCGATCACGATCGCAACGTCATTGCGGCGGTGTGGGTGGCCGACGCGCGCTTCACCCTTGATCAACTGGCACGGCTGAACCGCACGGATGCGCTGTTGCGCGGCCACCTGGACCTCCAGCGTGTCGGCATCTTTGGGCATTCCTTCGGAGGGGCGACGGCGGCGGAGGTGTTGCGGATCGATCCGCGCTTCAAAGCCGGCATCAACATGGATGGCACCGCGTTCAGCATGACCGATGGGCGCCAGATCAGTCGACCTTTGCTCTGGATGGCGTCGGATTATTCGCAGGTGACGGATAGCCAGCTCCAACAGATCGGGATGAGCCGCGCGGAGTTCGACGCGAAAATTCAGCAGAAGGTGGCCGAACGCGATGCATTCCTGCGAACGGTGCCGCGGGCCACGCTAATCACGCTGCCAGGCTCGACGCACAGCACCTATATCACCGACGAGGCGCTGATTGGCGCACTGGTGCCCGGCCTGACGGACCCACTGGCAACCATCGGCGGAACGCGCGCGTTAAAGATCATCACCACAGACGTGACGGCGTTCTTTGGCGGCACATTGTAGCGGTGGCATCCTCGGCGACGGGTTCTCGCCTGCACACTGTTGGGCGCATCGAACGCAAGAGCCAGAATCGGCCGCAAGCACGCCAGGCACCAGACACTAGGCACCAGACGACAGACAGCAGAGGCGCGGAAGAAAGGTGGAATAGGCCCATGGTCGGCACGGAGGACACGGGGCATACACAGCATATGGTGGGGGTCTCGGCGAGCGGAAAATCGCCAAATATGGGGGCGGCAGCCGCATTGAAGGCACTCGACGTGCGCAAGTCGCTGCCGCTGGGCCGCGAGCGTATCGATATCCTCAAAGGCATCAGCCTGCGCATCGAGCACGGCGAACTAGTCGCCATTGTCGGCCCGTCAGGTTCCGGCAAATCCACGCTCCTGGGGATCATCGCCGGGCTGGACAGTCCGACGAGTGGGCGGGTCTACGTAGACGGCGTGGACGTCACTAGCATGGGCGAGGGCAGGCTGGCCGCCGTGCGCAACCAGAAGATTGGCATGGTCTTCCAGGCGTTCAACCTGATTCCGACGCTCACCGCGCAGGAAAACGTCGAGATCCCCCTCTACGTGGGCAAGCATCCTGGCTCTCCAGCCGCCCGCGCCAGGGAACTGCTCGCCCTCGTCGGCCTCTCGCACCGGCTCGGTAACAAGCCCAACCAGCTCAGTGGTGGCGAGCAGCAGCGAGTGGCGGTGGCCCGCGCGCTGGCGACCCATCCGGCCATCGTCATCATGGACGAGCCGACGGGCAACCTCGACCGCGCCAACAGCGAGAACGTCTTGCGCATGATCCGCGATCTGCGCGACACGACCGGCACGACCTTCATCATCGCGACCCACGACCCCACCGTGGCGGCGGCCGCCGACCGTGCCATCCGCATCGTGGATGGATCGATTGCGGCCAACGAAGAACACCAGAACCAGGGCAACGAGAGCAACGGCACAGCAGGCACACGAGGCATGGCAGGCGCTCCGAATGCCCCACGTACGGCGATGGCGTCCCGCGACGAGTCAGGTGGGGACGGCGCTGGAGGAGAAAGCTAGAGGAGATAACTAGAGGAGATAGTGGAAGGGAAGAAGGGGACGACTGAGATGAAATGGCGCCTGTATTGGTCCTACGCCACCCGCTCACTGATACGCGGCGGCCAGCGGTCATTGCTGGCCATCTTCTGCGTGGCGGTGGGGGTGATGGCCATCGTTGGACTGCAGCTCGTGAGCAATGCCGCCGCTGTAGCGTATACCGCGAACGTTCGTCAACTCAATGGCGGCGACTTGAGCGTGGCGGCCGACGAGGCGCCGCTCACAGCGGACCAGCTTCGCTTCCTCGACCAGCTTGAGGCACGAGGCGAAGTCACCCGCTACACAGCGGTGGATCGCGTCAACACGCAGGTCAGCACCTCTACGGCTGTCCTGCGCTTCAAGCTGCGCGCGGTTGACTCCGCCCAGTTTCCCCTGCACGGCGGGATCATATTCACCACTCCAAGCGAAGGAAACCTCGCGTCGTTGCTGCAGGGCGATTCCGTGCTCGTGACGACAAAACTGGCGCAGGTCTTCCACCTGAAGGTGGGGAGCAGGTTCCACTTCTCCTCAGAGGATGGCCGCGCGACGACCGTAACGGTGGCGGGCATCATCGAGAGTGCTGGCTTCTTCCAGGGCTCGTCCATGCTGATGGCGCTCGACGCCTACGCTGCCCTGCCGAGTGCCACGCACCAGCCCATCACCTATGACGACATCTTTCTGGACGTGCCTGGCCATACCGACGCCAATGCGCTACGCGTCGAGCGGCTGGTCCGCGACCAGTTCCCACTGGCTCGGCCCACGACGGCGAAGCAGCTCGCCGCCGGATACCAGAACCAGGTGCAGGATATCCGCTACTTCCTGCAGATCGTGGGTCTGCTCGCCCTCTTGATCGGTGGGGTCGGTATTCTCAACACGATGCAAGTTGCGCTTCGACGGCGGCGGAACGAGATCGCCATGCTCAAGACCGCAGGGTACCGCAGCGGCGACCTCGTCGGTCTCTTCGGCTTCGAGGCGGGACTCATCGGGCTGGTCGGGGGCCTCGTCGGCGCTGCAGCCGGCGCGGGAGTCAGCTTTCTCGTCACGGGGCTGATGGAGCAGGCCCTGCAGACGCAGATGTCAGACACGATCGACGCGTCGACCCTCACCTGGGGGGTGGCTGTTGGCTTCGGCACCGCGCTAATCTTCGGGCTGCTGCCGATCGTACAGGCCAGCCAGGTGCGGCCGCAAGCAGTGCTGCGCGAGTTGCCGGCGCGCGCGGGCACGGCGAGCCGGATCCTCACCGTCCTCCTCGCGCTGCTGCTCGTCCTGCTCTTCTTCGCGCTCGCCGCCAGCATCCTGCAGAATACGACAGTGACGCTCGCCGCAATCGGAGGCACCGGCCTCGCGCTCCTGCTGCTAAGTCTTGTCTTCGCGGCGGTGGTCGTCGTCATCAGCCGGCTACCCGTCCCCGAGCGCATCACCTGGTGGTACGCGCTGCTGGTGGGGGCGGCCCTCGCGGCAGCGCTTGGCCTGACGCGCATCCTGCCTGGATTCGGCGTCCTGCTGCTCGCCGCCGCAGTGCTGGGCATATTCGTCGTGCTGCTGCCGCGGGCGTGGAAGGCAAACATCAAGCTGGCGCTCCGCAACATCGGACGGCAGCGGGGACGCACCGTGCTGACGCTCATCGCTCTCTCCATCGGCGTCTTCGCCATCGGGCTGGTGTTCGTGCTCGGGCAGGACATTCAGACGTACTTCACACAGCGCTTCACTAGCAGCACCTTCGACATCGGGGTCCTCACGGGTCCCGCTGACCGGGCAGCGGCCGAGCGCCAACTGGCACAGACGCCGGGCCTGACACACGTGGTGATGACCAACTTCAATCCAGATTCGCCAGTGGCCGTCAATGGCCAGACTATCGCCGCGATCATCCATGCGGCGACTGCCAACGGCCAATATTCGACCTCCGACGTCACCCGCACAATCGACGGGGTGCAGGCATATGACCTCGCGGGCGGCCACCTGCCCGACCCAAAGGCATTTCCTCTGGTGAAGGGGGCTCATGACGCGCAGGTCGGGCGCAACCTCATGCCCAGCGATGCAGGCACGACGAACGTTCTGCTTCCAGTGAGCGCCTCGCAGGGACCGCTCAACCTCAAGCTTGGCGACACGGTGACCGTGGCGGGCACTGTCACCAAGAAGCAGGTGACGGTGACCGTCGTCGGCTTCTACAATTCGGCCCTGTATTTTGCTCCCATCCAGGCGGACAGTAGCGTCGTCACCACGTTGACGAACGGTTACCCGACCTACGTCTACCTGGCGTACGTGGACCCGAGTCGCGCCGACGCGGTGCTGGCACGCATCCAGGCGGCACTACCGTCGGTACAGGCGTATAGCCTTGCCGACACCCTGGCCCAGGCAACTGACATCATCAACAAGGCGACGCTGCTGCTGGTGGCCATCGCCTCGCTGGCGATGCTGGCCAGTGTCATCATCATCGCCAACGCGGTGGGGCTGGCCCTGCTAGAGCGGAGGCGGGAGATCGGCATCCTCAAGGCGGTCGGCTACACCAGCCGGAGCGTCCTGGGTGAAGTGATGGTCGAGCAAGGCGCCATCGGCTTCACGGGAGGACTCCTGGCGATGGCGCTGGTGGCGGTCGTGATCCCGGTACTTGGTAAGACTATCTTCGACATTTCGTTCACTGTCTCCGCGCCGACCATCCTGGGGCTGGTCGCGGGCACCGTCCTCGCGTGCATGGCGGTCGCGGCGAGCGTTGCCTGGCGCGCGACGCGGGTCCGGCCGCTGGAGGTACTGCGCTATGAGTAGCGCGCGACCGGG
>DASUWS010000065.1:0-18592 GCA_036378295.1 Ktedonobacterales bacterium | reverse complement strand
TATCTGCCTTGGGCATCAGCTTCTCGGTCTGGCGGGGGGCGCGCGGACGAGCCGCCTGCTCTTTGGACACCACGGCGCCAATCACCCTGTGCGCGAGGTGCGCACGGGACGGGTGACGGTGACAACGCAGAACCACAACTTTCAGGTGGATGCCGCAACCATTCCTGCTGCCAGCGGCCTCTACGTCAGTCATATCAACCTGTCGGACGGCAGCGTCGAGGGCCTGGCACATGACACGCTGCCAGTCTTCTCGGTGCAGTATCATCCCGAAGCCGCGCCGGGACCCGAAGACAATCAGGAGTTGTTCGACCGATTCGCCGCGCTGGTGCGTGCGGGCAGCTCGCTGGCGCAATCGGCATAGAGGCGCTGGGTACTCGATGGAGACGGAGATACTTCCCGGCATCACCATGCGCCAGGCAACGCCTGACGATACCACTACGTTCGCCGAGATTCATCAGGAGGTGGCTCACTGGCTCTGGTCACATGGTATCCACCAGTGGCAGCCAGGCATGTGGCCTGAGGAATGGATTCGACGCGCCATCGCGCGCGGCGATCTCTATGTGGCTGTCGAACAGGGAGCGGTGATCGGCACCGTGATTATCCAGTCCACCGACACAAAGATCTGGGGTGAGACGGCCGATGCCGCGGGCTACGTTCACAGTCTGCGGGTGCGGCGGAGCGCGGCGGGGCGTGGCATCGGGCTGGCGCTGCTCTGCTGGGCCGAACGCGAGATCGCGGCACGGGGCAATCGGCTTGCCCGGCTTGCCCGGCTTGACTGCATGGCCGAGAATTCGGCGTTGTGCGCCTATTACGAGCGGGCGGGCTATCAGCGTGTCGGCAGTTTCACGTTTCACGATGGCGACGAACCATATTCCGTTGCCTTCTTCGAGAAATCATTTGAGGGCTCAGAAGCACGACAGGGAATGGCCAGGTAAGCATGCAACTACAGCGGTGCGCCGATGTTGAGGAGTTTGCGGCATGTGTCGAGCCATACCTGCTCACGCACGAGGCGACACATTGCCTGATGCTTGGCTTGCTCTCGACGCTGCCACGTGAGCCCCTGCCCGCTGATAAGCTGCCGTATATGGCGCTGGTAGAGGAACAGGGCGCGATTGTGCTGGCTGCCATGCGGACGCCGCCCTTCAATCTGATCCTCTCGCTCATCGCGCCGGAGTTCGCCGCCGATCCGACGACTGCGCTGACGCTTGTGGCGCGGGACGCCTGGGCGCGCTACCGTGACCGTCTCAGCGGAGTGATAGCGCCAGTACCTCTTGCGCGCCACTTTGCCGAGATCTGGCAACAGCAGAGCGGTCAGACAGCACGGCTGGCAATGGCGGAGCGTATCTATCAACTGGAGACAGTGATCCCAGTAACGAAGGTATCTGGATCATATCGTCGCGCCACCGAGGCTGATCGTGATGTGCTCACTCGTTGGATGGCGGCGTTCGCCGAGGAGGCGCTTGGCCCAATGGAGCAGCTCGATGCTGTTGAATGGGTTGATGCCTTCTTCGCGTCGCCATCGCGTGGCGGCTATCTCTGGGAGGATGGCGACGAGCCCGTCTCGTTGGTGGCGTATGGCAGCCCCACGCCGCACGGGGTGCGTATCGGTCCCGTCTATACACCGCGGGAGCATCGCGGCCACGGCTATGCCAGCGCGTGTGTCGCCGTGGCCAGCCAGCATCTGCTGGAGAGCGGGCGCACTTTCTGCTTCCTGTTCACCGACCTGGCCAATCCAACCTCCAACCATATCTATCAGTCGGTGGGCTACCATCCGGTGAGTGATGTGGATGTCTATGTGTTCGATAGGGAGAAATGAGAACGCACTATGGCGCGCGAAGATATCAAGAGTGTGCTGGTCATTGGCAGCGGACCCATCATCATCGGCCAGGCCGCCGAGTTCGATTACGCTGGAACACAGGCCTGCCGGGCGCTGCGTGAAGAGGGCAAGCGCGTCATTCTCGTCAACTCCAATCCCGCCACCATCATGACCGATGAGGGCGTTGCCGATGTCACATACATCGAGCCACTGACTGTGGATGTCCTGCGGCGTGTCATCGAACGAGAGCGGCCCGACGGCATTCTGGCGACGCTCGGCGGGCAGACCGGACTGAACCTTGCCGTCAAGCTGGCCGAGGCCGGTGTGCTCGAAGAGTTTCACGTGAAACTATTAGGGACGCCTCTGGAGACGATCCAGAAGGCCGAGGATCGCGAGCAGTTCCGCCAATTGTTGCTCGATCTCGGGCTGGAGGTGCCGTCGAGCCGCACCGTCACGACCGTTGTGGATGCCCTGGCGTTTTCGGATGAAGTTATCGGCCTGCCCGCCGTCATCCGCCCGGCGTTCACCCTCGGCGGCACAGGTGGCGGCATCGCACGGACACGCGCCGACCTCGAACGCATCGCCGCTGGTGGCATCGCCGCCAGCCCGATCTCACAGGTTCTGGTCGAGCAGTATCTCGGCGGCTGGAAAGAAATCGAGTACGAGGTTATCCGCGACGGCACTGACACCTGCATCACCGTCTGCAACATGGAAAACTTCGACCCGCTCGGCATCCACACTGGCGATAGCATCGTCGTCGCACCCAGCCAGACCCTCTCCGACCGTGAGTATCAACTGCTACGAAGTGCCGCCCTACGCATCATCCGCGCGCTGGGAGTCGAGGGGGGCTGTAATATCCAGTTCGCGCTCGATCCGCACAGCTTCCGCTTCTACGTGATCGAGGTCAATCCGCGAGTCAGCCGCAGCTCGGCGTTGGCTTCCAAAGCGACCGGCTACCCAATTGCGCGCGTCGCGGCCAAGATTTCCATTGGCCTGCGCCTGGACGAGATTGGCAATGAGGTGACGGGCAAGACCGTTGCCGCCTTCGAGCCTGCGCTCGACTATGTCGTCGTCAAGATTCCACGCTGGCCGTTCGATAAATTTCCGCTGGCCGACCGGATGCTCGGCACACAAATGAAAGCGACCGGCGAGGTGATGGCGATTGATCGCACCTTCGAGGGCGCGCTGCAGAAGGCGATGCGCGGGCTGGAGCTTCGCGCCGATGCGCTCCGGACGCCAGGGTTCGTAGAAGGCGGCTCGCGCGACGGCGGCAGCGAATATCCGCCGAACGACGTGCGCCTGTGGCGATTGCTCGATGCGTTGCGCTGCGATACCGCGATTGGCGTTGTCGATGCGCTGCATACCGAGACGGGCATTGATCGCTGGTTTCTTTCCAAGCTGCGCAACATTGTGTTGATGGAAGATCGTCTCGCCTCCCATCAACTGACGCCCGACCTCCTGCGCTCCGCCAAACGGATGGGCTTCTCCGACGCGCAGATTGCCCGCCTCACGCCACGAACCAGCGAGGAGAGCGCCACAACGACCGCGGCTGATATTTGCGCGCTCCGCCAGCAGTGGCACATTCTGCCAACCTACAAGATGGTGGATACCTGTGCCGCTGAGTTTGCCGCCCAGACACCGTACTTCTACGGCACCTATGAGCAAGAGAATGAGGCCCAAGCGCTGCCAGGGGAGAAAGCGGTCGTTCTGGGAAGCGGGCCAATTCGCATTGGCCAGGGAATCGAGTTCGACTACTGCTCGGTACGAGCCGCCCAGGCGCTCCGCGAGGCGGGTGTCCGCAGCATCATGATCAACTCGAATCCTGAGACGGTTAGCACCGACTTCGATATGTCCGACCGGCTCTACTTCGAGCCACTCGACGAAGAGAGCGTGCTGGCGATCTTGCGGAACGAGGCGGAGCCATCCGAAGCGTCTGAAGCGTCTGAAGCGTCTGCAACATCGGATGCGTCTGGCGTACATGAAGCGCCGGCTGGGAACGAGTTGCCACGGGTCATCGTGCAATTTGGTGGCCAGACAGCTATCGGGCTGGCTGAGCCGCTGCATACGGCTGGTGCTCCGATTCTGGGCACGTCTGTGGATAGCATTGACCTGGCCGAGGACCGCCGCCGCTTCGATGCACTGATGGAGCGTCTGGACGTGCCGCGACCGCGTGGGGCGGGTGTGCGTACGGTCGATGCGGCGATGGCGATCGCCGCTGAGATTGGCTTTCCAGTGCTGGTGCGCCCCTCATACGTACTTGGCGGGCGCGCCATGGAAATCATCCACACGTCCGAGTCGTTGGAGCGCTACGTTTCACGTGTCATCGAGCAATTTGGTGAGCATCCTATCCTCGTGGACCACTATCTGACCGGGCGCGAGGTTGAGGTAGATGTGCTGTGTGACGGACATGACGTGCTGATCCCCGGCATCATGGAGCATATCGAGCGAGCGGGCGTCCACTCAGGCGACAGCTTCGCCGTGTATCCGCCGCGCAGTCTCTCGGATGACGAGAAAGCATCCATTGCGCGGCATGCTCGCAATATTGCCGTGGCGCTCGACGTGCGTGGACTGATGAACGCGCAGTTCGTAGTAACTGAGCCGAACGGCGCTCCAGGCAGCAACGTCTACGTGTTGGAGGTCAACCCGCGTGCCTCTCGCACAGTCCCTTTCCTCAGTAAAGTCACCGGCGTGCCGATGGTGGATCTGGCGACGCAAATCCCTCTCGGCCAGACGTTGGCAGAGCACGGCTATAGCGGGCTACCCAACGGCCTCTGGCCTGAGCGTCCGCTCTTCGCGGTGAAAGGGCCTGTCTTCTCGATGGCCAAGATCGCCGGAGCGGAGATGGCACTTGGCCCGGAGATGAAGAGCACAGGCGAGGTGATGGGCGTTGATCACACCTATCCCGCGGCATTGCGCAAAGCGCTGATTGCGGCGGGCATCGAGGTTCCGGAGCGTGATGGCGCCGCATTCGTCACTATCGCTGACCGCGACAAGGCTGAAGCGCTTCCTATTGTGCGCATGCTTGGCGACCTGGGCTATCGTTTCTACGCGACCGAGGGCACAGCACACCTGCTCGAACATCATGGGCTTCCTGTGATTGCCGTGCCGCGTATCAGCCAGGGCGACTCGCAGATCATCCAGTTGATACGCAGTCGCACTGTTCAGCTCGTCATCAACACCATCACGGGTGGCACGGGCCAGGTGCGCGAAGGCATCGAGATTCAGGATGGCTTCCGTATTCGACGCGCCGCTGTCGAGACGGGTATCCCCTGCCTGACGTCGCTCGATACGGCGCTCGCCGTCGTCGAGGCGCTTCGTGACGCGGAGAGCTATAGCGTGCAACCCTTCCCTGAGTACCGTGGATGATGTCTTTACGGCGAGAGAACAAGCTCTTGCGCGTCACCATGCCGTGACTCCCCAGCTTCGCCAGACGTTTCCGGAGGACGTCCGGACTGCTCCTTGCTCGCGCCTTCTATCTCCTTCACTGTGAGGAACCACACGCGCATTTCCTGGCAACCTGTGTTACAATCGGCGCGGTCAGGGGAGCAGAGTTCGTTCCCCACGCACACCGGCATGCACGAGGCACGTGATGCCGTGAGATGCTATACCCGAATCGGCCAGCCCTTGAGAGGAGCACATATATGGCCAGTTCCTCAGCGCCTCCCACCCGCTCGCCACGTTTTCTTCCCGCAAACATCCTCTTGCCACTGATCATCGTCTTTGGCTACGTCGCGTTTCTCATTACCGGCATTGATGCGGGACGCAACGGCGGACACGATGCTGTGCAGCCCATTGCGCTCTACATCTACTTCAGTCTGCTGCTGGTGTTGTTGCAGCTTGCGATTTCGGAGAACCGTACGCTGGGACGCATACTCTACATTTTTGTCACCAGCGGTTTCGCGATCATCTACGCGGGTGAAGCACTGTTCAATGCCGAGGGTCATCGCCCGGGCAACTTCACTCGCAGCCCGTGGACATATGTCATTATCAATGCCCTGCTGCTGATCGTGTTCGTGATCGATGCCGTTGATCGCCGACGCGCGCGAACAGGCAAGCCAGGGACGCAGCCGGCGCGTGTCTCGCCCATCTCCTATCGTGCCTTCGCGGCTGACTTCGGCGGTCTGGCGATTCTGTTCTTCATCGCCGCGTTTCTGCTCGATAGCCTGGGTGATCGCAACGTACTGGGATTGATCGGCCTGGGCACCAAGCAGCCCTATGTCATAGTGGATCTTCAGGATCTCTTTGGCCTCCATCTGCCCAACCAGCTCACGCGCCTGGAGGTGCTCGATGTGGGCATCGCGGTGCTCGCGATGGCTGTCTCGCTCCTGCTGCTCGTGATCGTCGGGGCGCTCACGCTCTCGTCGTCCACTTCGTCTGCTAGCGGAGAGCAGCGCTTCGGCTCCGCGCTCCGCCGTATTCTTGGGGAAGCGGTTGACCAGACGTTTCTGTCATTGCGCCTGGTACTTAGCCCCCTGATCTGGCTCATTCCCGCCTTCAGCATCGGCGCATTCTCGCAGAACATCCTGTCGTATCTGCAGATTTCCGCCCGCGATTCGCGCGTCCAGATCATCGACCTCTTCAATCCATTCTCGCGCGATAGCCTGACGAATCTTCCGATGCTCGGCGTTGTGCTGTTGCTGGGAGCGCTGGCGATGAGCGCCGTGATACTTTCGGTCGCTGTTGTGGAGCATGACGGCAAAGTGATCCTGAACACACTGCACATCTTCCGCGTGGCTGGGCGGATCGCTGGGCTGACGCTTGGCTTCTTCCTCTATAGCCTGGCATTCCTGAACGCTGGGGCGATCCTCTTCCTGGGGACGAAGGCGGAGCCATTCCAGATTGGAGCGGGTGGCCTGCTGGCGCTGCTGGTGGGCGGTGCGCTGGCGCTCTACACGCTTCTTCGCGACCGCTCGCGCATGACGGTTGCAAAAGGTAACAAGCAGCAGTCTACGGTGTGAATCTTCCGTTTCACGTGAAACAAAGCCCGAGAAAAGAGAGCTAGCAGCAGGTTGAGCGAGGGCATTCCCTTCTCTTCCTGCCGCTTTGCCAGATAGGGCGCTGGGAAGCCAACTAGCCACTAGGGCGTTGGGATATTGGCAAAGACGTCGGACCAGCTCGGCAGCATATGAATATCGGGCAATGGCCAGTAGACGAGAGCGGCCCTGCCGATGATGTCGTTGCGGGGCACTGGGCCCCAGTCACGGGAGTCGTCGCTATCGCCACGGTGGTCGCCGAGTACATAATACTGATTGGCTTGCAAGGTGATTGATTTTGGGTCACAGGGACACTTTCGCTGGTAGACATACGGCTCCGTGAGCGTTTTGCCATTCACGGTGACCGTACCATTGCTATCTATCACCACTGTGTCGCCTGGTACGCCGATGACGCGCTTGACGAAATTCTTGCTGGTATCCAGCGGAAACTGGAACACGATGACATCGCCGCGTTGCGGGGAATGCAGATAGTAGGTCGCCTTGTCCACCAGAATGTATTCGTCCGTAAAAAGTGTGCGCTGCATGCTCGGGCCGTCCACACGGTAGTTCTGGACCAGAAGGCGAACGATCCCGAAGAATAGGAGTGTGAGAATCGCAACCTCGAGCACCTCACGGAGCAACCTGGCGCCGGTATGTTCGCCTTGTTCGTCCTCGTAGGCATAGTCCTCTTGTCGGCTCATGATCTCTCCATCGTCAACAACGTCACTGACTTACCGCTCGCCCAGGATTTCTGTTCGGTTCAAGCGCAATTTGTATACCAGCCCTTGCAAGATACACGAATATCCGCCAGCGCTCTACATGCCGTCTTTCTCATCTTACCCACCCGGCACATCGCGATGCAACGGCCTATGCATCTCGGCACGCGATTGTGGCCAGATTCACGGCTGAGCAAGGAATACTAGCGTCGCCAGTGCCAAACGCGATGGGAAAGCAGACGGCACGTTTCCCTGGTAATACCGTACATGCGCAGAAGGCCCATTGGCGTTGTGATGGGGCATGGCCAATGATAGAATGGCCTGTATGCATGGCCAGGCATGATACGCGGGAACGGCCGACGGGAATGGTGTGCATGGAGTGGTGTGCATGGAGTAGGGAGGGTGGGAATCGTGGACCCACGTCAAGATTGGCGCAGGCGGCAGATGGCCGCCAAAGACTCCGGTGGCGGGTGGCAGCACCCGAACGGACCGAGTGGTGGGTCACCGCGCCCTGTGGGGATAGCTGGCGCACACGGGGAGGCTGACGATGACAGCGATATCCCGCCGTGGGAGCGTGAGAGCGATGCCTATCCTGTTGTCAGGCCCACGCAACAGGCTCCGAGAGGTCCCAATCCACTCTGGCAGCTGGAGTCGATGATCGAACGGTCATATCCCGGCACGAGCATCGAGACGCTGATGAGTACAGGTACTGGTAAAGTTCCCGCCGTCGTGCCTTTGCAGACGGGGCGGTCTATCTGGAGCGCGGGAGTCAGCGCGCCTGCCCAGCAGCATCCGCCCAGCACACTGGGCTCGCCAGGTACGAGTCTGGCCGCCGCAGCAGAGGTGGACGTTGATGATCAGCCGTCGCTTCAGATGCGCGCGCTGAGCTCGGGCAATCTGGCGCGGGCAACGGTCATCGTCACCAGCGCCCTGATGCTCAGCCGCGTGCTCGGCCTGATCCGTACCTCGCTCTTCGCCAGTGTCTTTGGTTCGAAAGCTGACGCGCTCAACGCCGATGCATTCACCAACGCGTTCGCATTCCCCGATATGCTCTTCACCATCGTTGCGGGCGGCGCGCTGGCCTCGGCCTTTATCCCCGTCTTTACGACCTATCTCGTCGAGAAGCGCGATCGCAAGGCGGCCTGGCACATTGCCAGCTCCGCCTTCAATATTGTCATGCTGGCGCTCGTGATCCTGGCGATTCTCGGCATTATCTTCACACGCCAATTCTTGACACTGACCCTGCCCACGATTATGCAGAAGAATAATGGTGAGCCAGAGACGCTGATCCAGTTGACGCGTATCATGCTGCTGCAGCCGATCTTTCTGGGCGGGGCGACTATCACCATCGCCATTCTCCAGGCACGCCAGTCGTTCGTGTTGCCCGCGCTTGGCCAGGTCATCTACACGGTCTGCCTGATCGGCGGTATTCTCGCGACTCGACTGGATCAATCCACACATATCTTCGGCGGCAACCTGGGTATAGCTGGGCCGGCCTGGGGCGTCGTCGCGGGCGCGTTGCTGCAATTCCTTATCCAGGTGCCGGGGCTGATCGGAGCGAAGATGGAGTATTCATTCTCGCTTGATTTCCTCCATCCCGGCATCCGTGAGATGTTCCGCCTGATGGCGCCGCGCCTGCTCAACGCGGCCATTCTCTACGTCTCGGTCTTTGTCAACCGGAATCTGCTTGGCGTCCCGAAGATCGAGGGCGTCACCTACGGCTATGTCACGGCGTTTGCGCTTATCATGCTGCCCAATGGCATCTTCGGTATGGCGGTCTCGCAAGCGGCGTTTCCGACGCTGGCAGCGCTGGTGGCATCGAATGAGTGGACTCGTCTACGCGATACCATCACCCGCACAGTGAAGGGCATTATCTATCTTGCCGTACCCTCAGCCTTTGGCATGATGATTCTAGCTGAGCCGATTTGCCGCGTCATTCTGGGTCATGGCGAATTCTCGCTCGACCAACTGCCGTATTTCGTCGGGCCGCTGATCTTCTTCGGCATCGGGCTGACAGGCCTCTCGCTGGTCGAGATTCTCACACGCAGCTTCTACGCGCTACAGGATACGCGCACGCCGACCGAGGTCAGTATTTATCAGTTCATGTTCAGCATTGGCCTGAGTGTCATGCTGCTCGGCCCGATGGGCGCAAACGGCCTGGCGCTGGCTTCCTCGCTCGCGTGGACCGGTGAAGCGCTGATCCTGTTGCTGTTGTTGCGGCCACGGCTCGCCGGACTAGACTTGAAGGGCATTGGTGTCTTTCTGCTCAACGTCATCGGGGGGAGTGTCGTGATGGCACTCACAGCGCTGCTGGTCTACCGCCTGGGTGAGCTCGTGCTTCCGGTGGATGTCACCCGCCCGAGCGTCACGGCGGTATATATCATCATCCGGCTGGGAGTGGCCATCTGCGTCGCGGTGGGCGTATACTTCGGTATCTCGCGCTTCCTGGGCATTGACGATGTCATGCCGCTCGACCGGATCTTCCGGCGCATCGTTCGTCGTTAAGCGCGTGATGGCTGAACGAGAAACGGGTCGCATAGCGTCTGCTGGTGGTGGCAGATAGCGCCTGAAAAAATGGGGGCTGTGTGTGATTGGCAATCCTCGCCAGAGTCCGCTCTATCCCGGCACGAATAACCGCCGCTTTTCCGGGTCGGTGGGTCAGCTCATTTTGCGGAGCATCAACTGGGGCATCGTTGTGGGCTTTCTGATCGTTTTTGGCTTCTTTGGCTGGATTCTCTGGCAAGATCAGACCAATACGGCGGCGCTCGGCACTGTCGGTTTCGTACTGGTAGGCTGGATCTTCAGTCTCTGCCTCCATGAGTTCGGCCACGCGCTGACGGCAGTGCTTGGTGGAGATACCAGCCCTGGCACGATTCGCTATCTCAGCTTCAATCCGCTGCACTATGTGAATCCGCTGCTGAGTATCATTATGCCTGTCGCGTTCATTTTGCTTGGCGGCATCGCGCTTCCGGGCGGCGCGGTCTACCTGCGCCGTGACCTGGTCCGCAACCGCCTCTGGCAGAGCGCTATCTCGCTGGCCGGGCCGCTGGCCAACTTCCTCTTTCTGCTCGGGCTGGCGTTGCCCCTGCGGCTTGGCCTGCTCGAAGGACATCTGGCGTTGCAGGCTGGGGTGGGCATACTGGCCTTCTTCCAGGCGCTGGCCATCGTCCTGAACTTGCTGCCAATCCCGCCGCTCGATGGATTCGGTGTGATCACGCCCTGGCTGCCGCGCGAGTTTGCCCAGATGGCGATGTCCATCGCGATGTACGCGTTCGTTCTGCTCTTCGTGCTGCTATGGTTTGTGCCGCAGGCCGGGTACTTCCTCAATGGCATGGCAACCACGCTTGTGAGCAGGGTGGGAATCGATCCGGTTCTGGTAGCGCTCGGGTGGAACAATCTGTTCTTCTGGAGGCAAGGATAAGCGCTGTTCGCCTCTGTCGCTTCGGCAGGGAAGGAGGCGAAAGCCTCCAAGGCTTCCAGGGGTTTCACGTGAAACGTCATCAGTCGAAGCGTGTGGTTGGTGTAGTTGGCATCGGTCGTGTACACTGCGGGAGGGAGAGCGTAGCACCAGTCTCATCCCGCAGGAGAAGTATCTATGGGCGACACGACAGAACCTGGCAGCGATACCGCGCCTTCACTCTCGCCGCTGGCACGATTGCGGCGACTTCCTCACCGTGGTCGGCCTCATCCTCTGCGCCCGGACGCCAGATGGCTCCGTGTCCTCGGGCCGGGTCTGATCACTGGCGCTTCTGATGATGACCCGTCGGGGATCGGCACCTACTCACAGGCGGGCGCTGCGTTTGGAACCGGATTCCTCTGGATGGCGCTCTACATCTTGCCACTGGTCATTTGCGTGCAGGAAATGTGTGGCAGGATCGGCCTTGTGGCAGATCGCGGCATAGCTGGATGCGTGCGCCGCCACTACAACCGCACGGTCCTCTATGGCGCGGTGCTGCTGCTCTTCATCGCCAACACCATCAATGTCGGCGCTGACCTGGGCGCGATGTCCGACTCGATGCGACTGCTGGTTCCTGCCCTTCCCTATGGCCTGCTTCTTGTCGTCTTCGCCGTGGGCATCCTCTTGCTGGAAATCTTCGTTCCCTATCGCTATTACGCACGTGTGCTCAAGTTTCTGACGCTCTCGTTGCTGGCGTATGTGGTGACGGGCATCCTGATTCATCCCGACTGGCTCTCGCTCCTGCGGGCGACACTCATTCCCTCGATTCAACTGACACCCGATTTCCTGGCGCTGTCTATCGCTGTGCTGGGGACAACGATCAGCCCGTATCTGTTCTTCTGGCAGGCGGCTGAGGAGGTCGAAGAAGAGCACGAGCGGGAGGAGCAGAAGGAGCATCAGGCTGCTTCGGAGAAAGCGGCGGTGCGGAAGCCAGGCGGTCACAAGGGGCACTTGCACCGCGCCGTACGCGCGCTACGGTTGGATACTGCCCTGGGGATGATCGCTGCCGCGTCGACCTTCTGGTTCATCGTCATGGTAACCGGACTGACGCTCCACACCCACGGCATCACGACTATCACAACGGCGGCTGAGGCAGCGCAGGCATTGCGTCCATTGGCCGGTGATCTGGCGGGCTTCATTTTTGCAGTGGGCATCATCGGTACTGGCCTGCTGGCGATTCCCGTGCTGGCTGGGTCGGCTGCCTATGCCATTGCCGAGGCCTTCGGTTGGCGCGAGGGCCTCTCCGAGCGGCTCTCGCATGCCCGTGGATTCTATGGGGTAATTGCCGCCGCGACGTTGATTGGTCTAGCCCTGAACTTTCTCGGCATCAATCCGATCGCAGCGCTGGTGTATACCGCTGTGATCAATGGTATCGTTGCCGTGCCGCTGCTCGTCCTGCTGCTGCTGGTCGCGAATAACCGCGCGATCATGGGCGACTTCACCAATGGGCATCTCTCGAACGCCGTCGGTATCCTGACCACGGTGGTGATGTTCGTCGCGGCCATCGCGCTGGTCATTTCGCTGGTATGGCACTGAGTCTGGGGAGATCAGGAGGGAAGCGCAGGCATGGGCGAAAAGAAGGTTACTACTGGCAAAAAGCCACTCACCAGCGCCGAGAGACGTGAACGGGACAAAGCACGCAGGGCGGAGCGGAAGGCACGGCAGCAGAAGATGGAAGACGCCTGGAGAGCGCAGGTGGCTACCCACTTCGGCTACCTGGAGACGTCGTATGGCTTCTATGTCGCGGAGGTGAATGCCTCGACTTGGTGGGAGACGTTCGTCCGTTATGAGTCTGCCTCCCTTGCGGTCAAAGTCACTCACAGTGTGGAGTTTGAGCGCGTCGAGCTGTGGCTTGTGCGTCTCATCGACGGTAAGCTTCCTGAGTATCCGATCTTCATCAATCCCGATACGCCAATCAACTATGTCATCCTCGATCGAGCGCTGCAGAATCGAGCGCCGGAAGAGGCCGAGAGACTGCGCGAGTTGGGCGGGCTGAGCGATGAGGCGGTGGAGCGCAGCCTCGCCTTCCTGTCCAGCGCTCTTCGCACATACTGTGATGACACACTACGCGGTGACCTTGCCATCTTCGATGCCGTCGCGGAACAAATACATCAGGAGGTGCGCGAGCATCCCCAGGAAATTCGGGTAATCCTGCCTGACACCGCGGAACCTGACGAAGAACTTCCGTTAGTCGAGAAGCTGCGCAAGAACTATCCAGAGCAACCAATTAAGGTCGAGATGTATAGCACGCAACGACGTCCCCGGCGGCGGAAAAGCGGGAACGGTGGATCGTCGCCTCGGGCAGCGTCTGACGAGAGATAGCATGCCTTTCGGGCTGGCGCCTCAGGATACCTTATCCATCAGCGACGGAATGGGCATTGCTCAGTTGCCCCTGTTTCATGGAAATGAGGACGCCGACGCAATTGTGGAAGGCAAAGAGGCTTGCCATGGCAGTCGATGACGCGGATAGCTACCAACAATGGATCATGGGCGTGTTGAATCGCCTGTCCCCAGCCCTGGAGAGTCAGATTCGAACGATCTTGAGCTATCGGTTCCATCCCCGAGTTGTTTTGCTCGATGTCGAGGTATTTCCGGATGGTCTCCGTGAAGGGCTCCCGATGAGAATGTTTCTGATTGATGCCCAGAACTGCGAGACGTTCCATGACGATCCCGCGTATTTTCTCCCCTCAAGCATAGGCTTCCTGGAAGAGATCACGGAAGTCATCCCCACGGACGAGGCGGATCGCCGGAGTCGCTATGAAGCGGCAGGGATCGATACTGTTGAAATTGAAATGGTGGCCCTTATCGACTGGTTTATTGCCTGCTGGATGCGGGCAGGTGGGCAGCAAAGCACACTTCCCGCCTATATCTGCCGCCATGATGAGAGAGAGTCATTCGATTTGCGGCGGATGAAGTGGGAGGCAAATGCTCGTGGCAAGTGGACGCATTTTCTCCAAAAGTAGGTGCCAGGCCGGCCGCTCCGTAGCATAGTAGCAGAAGGGCCGCGCATATGGTGAGCGTCACACGCCGTGGTGCCTCCCCGGTTTCGCCAATGATGAGTGAGGCACCGCCTGGCATAGTTTCACATGAAATGGAGCATCAAGGCTGTATCGCGACACGCAGACGTTCCGAGGCCAGAAGCTTCAGCAGCGATGGATCGAGATGATCACTCACCGCAACGCTCGCGGCCCGCGTGACACTGCGCAGGTCAATCGCGCTTGCCCGCAGTGAATCCGCCAGCATAGGGTCATCGGTCGCAATCTCTAGCCGCGCCAGCTCGCGCCCGAGCGAGAGCTGGCGCTCGCTCTTGTAGCGGCGTACCGCTGTGGCAATCGTCACCATCGCGTCGCCCGCCGCTTCCGCGGCCGATTGCTCGGTGTCATCGGCCGTTGGCAGGGATGCGAGTCGTGGCCATGCGACGCGGTGAATCGAATCACTCTCGGTGGCAAAGAGCGTCGTGTAGATCTCATCAGTGACATAGGGCAGTATCGGCGCGAACAGCTTGAGCAGCGTGCGCAGGGTGGTATACAGGGTATATCGGGCACCCTCCGCCAGCGGAGCAGCGGCGTCATACAGGCGCATCTTGGCCAGCTCCAGGTAATTGTCGGTGAGCGCGGTCCAGAAGAACGTCTCGGTTTCCGCCTTTGCGGTGGCGTAGTCGTACTCGGTGAAGAGCGTGGTCACACGCTCCACGAGTCGCCGCAGCCGGATGAGCAGCCAGCGGTCTGTTAGTGCCAGCGCCGGCGGTGTTCCGGGCGGCGCGTATCCTGCCAGGACCCGCTCACCCAACCGTGCCACATTCCAGAGCTTCGTCGCCAGCTTCGCGCCTGCCTGGATACGCTCCTCGCTGATGGTCGTATCCTTGCCGAAACCCGTGCTTGCTGCCCAGTAGCGCACAGCATCAGCGGAGTACTTGTCGATCATCTCCTGGGGCGACATCGGCCCGCCACCTTTGCTCTTGCTGATTTTGGCGGTGCCTTCCGGTGCGAGTCCCCAGCCGGAGATGGCCACCTCACGCCAGGGGAGTGTGTCGAACATGTACAGCGACTTTACAATCGTGTAGAACGCCCATGTGCGAATGATCTCGTGCGCCTGGGGACGCAGCGCAAATGGAAACACTTGCTGATAGAGCGCTGGGTCGGCCAGCCACTGTCCAACGATCTGTGGTGTATTGGATGACGTTGCCCACACGTCCATCACATCGTGGTCTGGCGTGAATGAGTTGTTGCCGCATGTGCATGGGTGCTTTGGCTGCGTCACCGTCGGATCGATGGGCAGCTGGGCGTCATCGGCCAGGATAGTTTCGCCACAGGCAGTGCAGTACCACACGGGGAAAGGCACACCGAAGTAGCGCTGACGTGAGATGCACCAGTCCCATTTCAGATTTTCTACCCACTCGCGATAGCGTGCCCCCATATGGGCTGGATGCCAGCGAATCCGCTCGCCCGCCGCCAGGAACTCCGCTTTATGATCGAGCACCCGAATGAACCACTGGCGTGTCACCAGATGCTCCACTGGTGTGTCGCAGCGCTCATGCACCCGGACCGATTGTGGCTGGGTCTGCTCGCTGAGCAGTAGACGCGCCGTCCGCAATGCCTCGACGATACGGGCGCGGGCCTCGGTGATAGTAAGGCCAGCAAGGTCGCCAGAGGAGTCGTTCAGGCGTCCGTCACGGTCGAGGATCGCGAGCAGCGGCAACTGGTGTACCCGCCACCATTCGACGTCGGTCGCGTCGCCAAAGGTGCAACACATCACCGCGCCCGTGCCTTTCTCCGGGCTCGCCAGCGGATCGGCGAGCAGCGGCACCTCTCGCTCCATCAAGGGTATCCGCACCATAGAGCCGATACTGCCGCTGTAGCATGGGTCGTCGGGATGGACGAAGATCGCGACACACGCAGGCAGGAGCTCTGGCCGCGTGGTAGCGATGGGAAGTGTCGTGCCGTCTGGCAGGGTAAAAGCGAGTGTGTAGAATGTTGTCTGCCGGGGCAGATCCTCTAGCTCTGCCTGGGCGATGGCCGTCCGGCATTCTGGACACCAGATCGTCGGGGCATCCTGCTGGTACGCCAGTCCCTTACGATGCAGATCGAGAAAGGCTTGCTGTGAGGTGCGGCGCGAGAGCGTGTCGATGGTGCGGTAGCTGAAGCGCCAATCTATCGAGAGGCCAAGGCGCTGCCAGAGCGCCTGATACTCCTCCTCGAAACTTCGCCCCACATCCAGGCACAACTGGTTGAACGCCTGGCGGCCAATCTGTGCCGCGGTCACGCCCATGCGCTTCTCCACCAGCCGTTCGGTGGGCAGTCCGTTATCGTCGAAGCCCATCGGGTAGAAGACGTTATAACCGTTCATGCACCAGAAGCGCGCCATGAAGTCGGCATGGCTGTACGAGTAGGCGTGCCCCAGGTGCAGGTGGCCAGAGACAGTAGCCGGCGGGGAGTCAATGGCGTAGGTGGGGCGGTCGCTCGCACGGTCGAAGTGATAGACACCATTGCGCTGCCAGTGCTCGTTCAGGCGGGGTTCCACAGTCCTCGGATCGTAGGTCTTGGCCAGAGTTCTTGCCATTGTCATGGCGATTATCCTCCCGGTAGCATGCGCGGCGTGTGCGGGCGTGCAGATCCGACAAATGGCCAACAAAAAAACGCCCACTCCGTCCTCCGCGAGGACGAAAGGGCGCCATCGTCAGATGCACCACTGGCGCTCCGTTTGCCGAAGCTCCAGGGATCCGCACGCGGCCTTCCGCGGTACCACCTCGAATACGCCGGATCGTTGCCGTTCCGACGCGCTTGCCTCCCCGACGGGCGCACGGTATGCGCGCTGAATCGGGGCATCGCTCTAACGGGCTTGCCCGGACTGATCTACTCGCCCGCATGCATACGTATACACATACCGGGGTTTCTTCAGTCGCTGTTCTCGTGGGCGACCTTCCGCGTAACGGCTCCGGCGGGACTTGCAGCCGCGTGACCTGCCGTGTGGCACGTTGCACGCGATCCCGCTCTCTGGGTGGCGCCTGTCGCGCGTACTCCTCCCAACGATCCGGCCGGCATCAGCCAACCGTTGCCGACACTATAGCGAACGACTCATGTGCCTGTCAAGTTCACCCAGGGCATCAGTCAACGTTTCACGTGAAACGAAACGAAACAGCCAGATTTCCCCGCTGGACAGCCCGCACCCCTGCTGCTACGATTAAGTGAATGAACCACGCCTCCAACAGCCTGGAACATACCTTCAGCGCCCAGCCGGTTCTCCTTCGCGCAGGATGGAGGGCAGATGACGGGTGCGTCATTTGGGGCGAAATCGTTGTAGTCGGGAAGGTGGACTTGCATTGAACATGTCAGAGGCAGCGCTCGCCTACGCGGACGAGCATCGTGAAGCATTTCTCGAAGATCTCAAGGCGCTGCTCCGCATTCCGAGTATCAGCACTCTGCCGGAGCATGCGAAAGACGTCCAGCGTGCCGCTCAGTTCGTCGCCGACCAGCTCAAGGCAGTCGGTCTGAAAAATGTCAAAGTCATCAAGACCGCGGGCCATCCGCTTGTCTACGGTGAATGGCTTGATGCGCCTGAGATGCCGACGGTGCTGATGTATGGGCATTATGATGTGCAGCCGGTTGACCCGATTGACGAGTGGATGAGTCCGCCCTTTGAGCCTGAGGTGCGCAATGACAATCTCTATGCCCGTGGCGCGGTAGATGACAAAGGGCAGATGCTTGGTCTGGTCAAAGCGCTGGAATCCCTCTCGCGTACGTCCGGCGGCACGTTCCCCGTCAATATAAAGGTGCTGATCGAGGGCGAGGAGGAGTATGGCGGCGAGGCTATCGAAGCCTACGTGCGCGATCACCCGAGCGAGTTGGCCTGCGATGTGGCGTTGGTGGCCGACACTGGCATGCCCGCGCCTGGAGTGCCCTCTCTCGTCTATGGTCTGCGCGGTATCGTCTATACCGAGATCGAGGCGCGGGGCGCCAAGCACGATCTGCACTCTGGAGCCTACGGGGGCGTCGCTCCCAATCCGATCCAGGCACTCGCGATTGTGCTTGCGGACCTCAAGGGCCGCGATGGCCATATTACGATTCCCCAGTTGTATAAGAAGCTGAACCCGATCAGCGACGCGGAGCGGGCGCTCTGGAAGCGCAATCCAGTGAACGTATCGGCGCAATTGAAGCGCGACATGGGTGTCACGGTGTTGCCCGGCGAGCAGGACTACGATCCCATCGAGCGGCTGGGCTTCCGCCCAACGTTCGAGGTGCATGGCATCGTCGGCGGGTTCGTTGGCGAGGGAGCGAAAACGGTTATCCCAGCAGGGGCCAAAGCCAAGGTCAGCCTGCGCCTGCCACCTGAGCTCGATCCCGACGAGGTGTTGGGCTGGCTCAAGAAGCGGGTGGCCGAGTTGTGCCCACCAGGCATCAAAATGACCGTGCATGATGTGCATGGTGGCCGTGGAGTGCTGGTGCCGCTCGAAAGCGTCTATATCCGCGCGGCGGAGCAGGCGCTGGAGCAAGAATGGGGTCGTCCGCCGGTCTTCGAGCGGGAGGGTGGCTCGATTCCAGTTGGCGCGCTCTTCGATAGCGAGCTGCATGTACCGATCGTCTTCATGGGTACGGGTCTGCCCGACGACAACATCCACGCTCCCAACGAGAAG
>DASUWS010000064.1:0-7182 GCA_036378295.1 Ktedonobacterales bacterium | reverse complement strand
TTGCCCGTTCGCGCAGGGAGCGGCAGGGCACAGGGTATGTATCTGTGCGGCGTAGTCCGGGAGGCTGAGCACGAAGATGGTGAGCGTCAACAGCGCCACGGCAACCCAGAGGACACGCGCGATGCCATGCCAGGCGGCGGGCTTCGATGGCATCGCCGTCTCAAGCGGTGAAAGTCCCGGCTGCATGGCATGTCACCCTGTATTGTTCATAGTGACATCTCTCCCGGCTGAAACCGGGAGCTTCTAGAGGTCGAACCCCACGCCATGATGCCCCAGGGCGAGAGCAATAGCTCATAGGCAGTATAGCATCATGGCGCGGGAATAGCAAGGGGCCATTCATCCCCCGCTTGAAAGCAGGGGCTTTCTGGCCGGTTTTCTGTAATGCTACGCGAATGTCAGGCGGCAGATCCGCTGCCCCTGAGATAGTATGCACCCCGGCGGCAAGCTTTGACGAGCCGCCGGGCGTTGACTCCCGCCGGGTTCACACGACTGATACAGGCTGCCACCTTACTCCGATAAATAACGCGCTACCCCAGGATGAGCGGCCCGCTGGCGTAACCTATCGCGTATAGATGAGTGTGAGCGCAAGATTCCCCAGAAAGCGCTTAGGATGGGTTGGGAGGCACCTCATTCATGGCTGGCAGCGTAAAACACTCTGACAACGATGCAAGCATCACCGGCTCTCGGTGTGGCGCTGTCGCATTCTGTTCCCGCTGGGCGGTTGTCAGCTGTTTCGAGTGTGAGCGCCCCTGCTGTGCGCGCCACCTGCGCACCGTGCGCCTGACGATGGCGATGCGCGAGGTTCAGGTGCGGGTCTGCCCGGATTGTCTTCGCCAATACCGCGCTGACCCCGAGATCGCGTTTCTGCTCAAGGTGGATACGCCCCATCTCGATTGAAGCGAGATGCGCTCCTCCACAGCGCATATCTCTCATCTTCCAGCAGTTTTCAGCATAGCTTTCCCGCCGCGATGATCCATGCCTTGATGCATCTGTCCGCTCATCTGATGATATGATCCATGTGATCCACGTGATCTTGCTGTGAAAATGACGCGCGAGCGCGGCGATCACACGCGATCAGCCCCAATGCCGCGCTTCCACTGCACATGGCGTTCAGGAGGGTATTCATGCCGTTGGATTGGCGCACGAAGCTCATACATCCGCAGGTGACAGCACCAGAGGGCTTCCGGTCTCTCGCAACCCCCACCTACCGGGGATCGACAACGCTCTTCGAGAGCGCAACCGACATCGCCGACGATTGGGACCACACCCGCGCGCGCTACACGTACGGGTTATATGGCACGCCGACCAGTTTAGAGCTTGCGGCGCGGATCGCTGATCTCGAAGGCGGCGAGCATTGTTTCCTGACGCCCGGTGGCCAGGCCGCGATTGCGCTCATCTCCTTTGCGTTTGTGCGGTCGGGCGGCCATATGTTGCTCCCTGAGAGCGCGTACGGGCCGAACCGCGAGTTGGCGGATCGGATGCTTTCGCGTCTGGGCGTCGAAACCGAGTATTATGACCCGCTGATTGGCGAGGGAATCCAGCGGATGATTCGCGACAATACGCAGTTGATCTGGTGCGAAAGCCCCGGTTCCGTCACGATGGAAGTTCAAGATGTGCCCGCGATTACCGCTGCCGCGCGGCGCTCCGGCGTGGTAACAGCGCTCGACAATACCTATGCGGCGGGCGTGTTGTTCGATGCTTTCGCGCATGGCGTAGATGTCACCATGCAGGCGCTAACAAAGTATATCGGCGGGCATAGCGATCTGTTGCTCGGCTCCGTCACGACCCGCGACCCCGCTCACTATCAGGCGCTGGGCGACGCGCACCAATTGTTGGGCATGAACGCGTCCCCTGATGATTGCAGCCTGGCGCTCCGTGGCTTGCAGACGTTGGCGGTGAGGCTGAAACAGCTTGAGGAGAGCACGCTTGCCGTCGCGCGGTGGCTTGCTGAGCAGCCTGAAGTCGCAATAGTGCTCCACCCGGCGCTTCCCTCCTGCCCAGGCCATGAGATGTGGAAGCGCGACTTCACGGGCTCCTCCAGTGTCTTTTCCGTCGTCTTCGCTCCAGACATCGCCCCAGACGCGATCATCCACTGCATTGATCGTCTCAGATTGTTCAAGATCGGCTACAGTTGGGGCGGAGCGACGAGTCTGGTAGTGCCACACTTCAACCTGAAGCGGAAGACCCGGTCGTACGGGAACCGGCTCGTCCGCTTCAATGTCGGCCTCGAATCCGTCGCTGATCTGATCGCCGACCTGGAGAGCGCGTTCTCCGCGTTCCGAGCATAAGCTGCCCGCAGGACCCGCTACGCACAAGCGCCAGGAGTGCTCGTTTGCCTCACACCGGGAACGCCATGCCCGCACAGAGAACGATACGACCCGCTCTCGCGCTCTGGATCATCCCTGCGCGGGTGCGTAGTGGCCGGGGCTGAGTTCTCCTACCGGGCACCTCCACACAGCAATGAGCAGCCGCCAGTCATGTTATACCAGATTGGGCTGGGTACTTGGCGTTTGGGCTCCCGCTGCGTGCACCGGGTCCGGGCGTTCATCACCCCGCGCTCCCAGGCCCCGTCGACCCTGGGAGCGCGGCTGACCTGGCCGCTGACCGGTAGGATCGCGCCCCCATCTCCACTCTACCCACCATGGACGCACGCAGCTGACTGGCGGCGCCCATGGCGCGGCGTTTGGCCGGACGTGCAGCGCGCGTCTCAGGCCGGTCAGGCCGGGAAGCGCGGGCGTTGCGCCTGGCGTGTCCCGCTGATCGTCCGCAGCGTCGACACGACGTACCCAGCGGCAGCCGCCAGCGCGACAACGACCCCGACGACGAGGTTGACCACCTCTGCCGCTCCCAGTGTCGCGGCAACGAGGGCGGCGAGTACCCCGACCACGATGAGATTGATCGCGGCAACGAGGTTGGGCGTGTTGGCGAGGACGCGGGCGAGGTTGACGCGGGCGCCCGGACCATACGAGCGCATGATGCTGGCCTCGTCGTCGTGGTGCTCCGTCACGAAGTAGGGCTCCAACTCCGGCGCCAGTTCCAGATAGGCATGGCGCAGCCGGTTCATGCCGGTCACCAGGCGGAAATCCTCCAGGTTGTCCTCTACGAGCCGGATGATCGTCGCCTGGCCCACGAGGAGCACGATGGGTAGCACCAGCAGGGCGAAGAGGCGGAAGCCCGGCCCGAAGCCGGTCACCTGGGCCATCAGCGCGAGGGCGACGACCGCCGCCGAGAGCACCGTGATGAACATGCCGGCGCGGCTGAAGGATTCGTTCCAGGTTATGGTGCGGGTGGCGAGCAGGCTTGAGTGTTCGGTCGCCAGGAGCTGCGCACGCACCGCATCGGTGATCCCGGCCCCGCTCCGGCCGGTGAGCGGGGGTGCGGCGGCGGGGGTGCTAGGGGTGCTGGGGCGGGCGGGCCGGGGGTCGCTCATGATCGTCTCCTTCCTCGTAAACACGCGTAGGGCAGTTGGCAGTACGCCAGCCAGACCGGCAAGGGCTGTCCCACACACGGGTCCAGCTCACATCTCCCCCGCATCGCCACGACGGCGTAAGGGGCTCTGCCTCGTTGGAGTGTACGCCGAGCACCGGGGCACCGCTGCGCATCCGCGTCGGCCCATGTTTCGACCGATAGTGGTGGCTTGCTTGTGCCGCGAGGTCCCTCGGCTCGGCTCCGCAGTGCGCTGGACGACAACAACCCAATCCAATTCAGTATTACCCACTGTTGAAGCTGCCGAAAACGACTCTCCGCTGACTTCCCTGACTGGACACCGCCTGATACCATAGAGGCTACCGGGCACTATGGAGATGACAGCCGCCTGTACGCTATTCGTGGCGCATCCACGCGCAATCGACGCGGAAGCATACGCGAGTAACGACAGACAGACAGACAGGGGAGTATGCATGATCAGGCAGAAGCAGCAGACCGATCCACGAATAGATGCCGCCAGGAAGGCTTCGCTCGCCATTGCCTGGGGGATAGCCGCGGGAGTGGCATATCTCGGACTGATCTACCAGGCGGTTCAGCTTATCGTGAACGCGACCAACGGCCAGTGGTCAGGGGTGCCGGTTGATAAAGGCATCATTAGCTTTGGCTCGGTGTTCTCCCGGTTCAGCGCCTCCTACGGCCAAATCGCCACGATCGTGATTGCCGCGCTTCCGGTCGCCATCATAGCCTCCATTGCTCTTGGCATCGTCGCTCGCGCCCGCCCACGCTTAGCTCCCACCGCTGGGCTCCTCATTGCCGGCGCAATCCTCGGACTGGGCGCCTCATTGCTCCTCTTTGTCGCACTGGTCGCCAATCTACAGAATGGCATACAGTTTGTCGTCGCGCTGATAACGATTGTCATCGTCTCGATTCTGTTGCGCCTGCAACGGGGGATACGCCGCTTCTTCCGCCGCTCGCCAGCTATCGCCAGCCTGCTCTTTGCCGCGGTGACTGTCTTCTATCTGATTCTCTCCAACGGCGCGAATATCTCCAGCCTGGTGCTGCAGCAAGTGGATATCTGGCTCTCGCTGCTGGCGTTTGCTATCGTCCTATATTGTGGAATCTCGCTGCTGCGGATTGGCACGCGGCTACGCGCCTCCGGATTCGTGCGCCCTGGTGGCAGGCGCTAATCCTCCAGCGCCTGGCGGAATGCTTCCTCGCGGTCAGCCACTCATACCATGCTGGCCGCGAGGCGACGCCGATAGTTTTCGATCATCGGCAGATGCTCTTCATCGTGCTCGGTGAGCCACCAGAGGTTCGCGGTTTCGTCCCATCCCCCAGGCCCCAGCGGCACCGTCTCGGCGGGCCATGCGTCCAGCGCCGCCAGCAGGTGATCGTGGTTCTCGTTGAACTCCTGCATCACCTCCACCAATGGCAGGCGCCTGCGCTCCGCGACACGATGTGTGTTCCATTCATCCACGCTCTGATTGATGAACGGCGCAATTTCTTCGCCGTAGGCCGCCTGTTCCACCCAGCGCAACGCCTCACCCTGCCACGCCGCCAGATGTGCCAGGAGATCGCGCAAGGCCCATTGTGGCGTCACCAGATCATTCGCGATCTGATCTTCACTCAAGCCGCTCAGAGCCTCGTTCAGCTTCTGCCTCCCGGTTCGGATACGTTCCAAAAAGCCTGCCTTGTCCATAGATACGCACCTTTGCCAGATGTTGTCCGCGAAAGCAGTCGTCAGCCACCTCATCCGTTGTAAGAGACCTGGGCGGGTATTGTAGCATAACTCATACCCAACTGCCCTTCACGGCGTATATAGATACTGTGATGGTGGAGCGATGACGGTGGATTGCCTGTCGCGCTCCCTGGTATATGCAAGGTATACGCACGTCGTGTACGCTCGGTATTTCTTACAGAGAGACAGGCTATTGGATACAAGAACGCAACGTGTAGAGCCAGGGACATTACTGGGCCAGCCGGGCAGAGGGGCGCGCTGATGGAAACGGCTCCATTCGCCTCGCTCCTGCGTTTCGCGGCATTTGCCGCTCGTCCAGACGCCCAACTGCACCTGGATCAGGGCGCTCTGATGATGGCCGACGTCGCGTATCCGGAAGTGAATGCCGCCCACTATCAACGTCGCATCGACGCGCTGGCAAGCCTGGTGCGGGAGTCGCTTGGCGCGACGGCCGTGGCATTGGACCAGCCCAAGCTGCTCCGGCAGCGCGCGATGGCGTCCCATGTGCTCGATACGATGCGTGAGACGCTGGTTGAGCACGAGGGGCTGAACGGCAATACTGAGGATTACTACGACCCACGCAATACGTTCCTGCATGAAACGCTCGACCGCGGCGTGGGGCTGCCGATCACGCTCTCGGTGATCTACCTGGAAGTTGCACGCCGGTTGGGCGTCCCGCTACGCGGCGTGGGGCTGCCGTCGCATTTCATGGTCAAGTGGCCGCTGCCGCGCGAAGAGGGCGGCGACCTCTATCTGGACGCCTTTCATGGCGGCCAAATGCTCGATGCGGGCGAGTGCCGCCGCTTCGTCCTCGATTTGATGGGCGCGACGGGCGTACCGCCGTACTTCGATCCCCGCTGGACCGCTCCCCTGGGCGCTCGCGCCATCCTCACCCGGATGTTGAACAACCTCAAGGCTATCTACCTCCATCGCGGCGAGTCGCGGCTCGCGCTTGAAGTGGTCGAGCGGCTCGTGTTGCTGCGGCCAGACATGCTGGAAGAGCTGCGAGATCGTGGACTGCTTCGGCTGGCAATGGGAGAGCCGCTGCTGGCGGCAGCCGATATCGCCGCGTATGCCGAGCACGCGCCCGCCGCGCCGGAGGTTGGTCGCCTGCGCCGTCGCTTCGCGGAGCTGCGTGAGGTGCGCGCCAGCCTGAACTGACATCTCCGGCCCCTTCCCGCAAGACGGGGAGGAGCCGGAAGCGCGACGCTCTATGGCGTGGGGGTCGCTGTCGGATCAGATGGAATTGTTGGCGTAGCCATTGGCGCTGGTGGCGTCGTCGGCGTAGGTGCGGACTTCACCGGGGTAGCCGTCGCGGGCGGTGGCGATGGCGCCTTGCCATAGATGACTACTGTCGCGCCGTCGTGCGCCCAGTAGTAGAGCCATGACATGGGTCCAGTTGCCACGTTCACGCAACCATGGCTGCCTGTCGCCGTTGACCCGTCAGGCTCGGTATGGGGATAGTTTGTGCCGGGGCCAAACGTCTGCCGCCAGGGAGCGTCATGGATGTAGTAGCCGTCGTCCAGAAAATACATCGCGTAGTTGATATGCTCCGGCGAGTAGTAATACGGTGAGCCCTGAGGCCAGGGCGAATAGAATGTCACGTTCCGCTCGTGCCAGCGCACAGGGAAAGTGCCCGTGGGCGTCGGCAGTTGGGGCATGCCCGTCGTCACCGCTGTACGGAAGACCAGCCGGTGATCCTGGTAGGCGAAGAGCCACTGCTGTGAGAGACTGACGAGTATGAGCTGGCCACCGATATTTGGCACGGTGCCGACGGGCATCGGGCCAGCAGGTAGTGGCGTCGTGGTAGGTGTCGCCTTGGGCGGTACGGATGGTCGCGGTGTAGCTGTAGCCGTTGGCACTGTCGTCGGCACGGGCGTATTCGGCACGACCGTTGGCGGCAGATAGGGAACCGTCGCCACAGGGGTAACGTTCGAGGCCTGGCCGGGAGTGCCGGGCACTCCACAGCCGCTCAACAGGAGCATGCCCGCGAGTACGCCGCAACTCAGCAAGAGAAT